>NZ_JACDWU010000321.1:0-2796 GCF_016464045.1 Pseudoalteromonas sp. bablab_jr011
GAAGAAATAATAAGGCGGTATGTCAGGCACCAAGAAAAGGAAGAGGTGCAAGAGCAGGCGCAGTTAACACTTCAGTAAACAACGCCCCCTTCTAGGGGGCTAATGCAAAGCCACCTTCTTTAGAAGGTGGATCTTTTACATTCGCTAAATAGCCCCTGCATCTAAAACATCACCCAGTCCCAAAGTAAACATCCAAAGCCCCCATAAGCTGTGCTCGATAACACAAACAAAAGTGGAGCGGCTTTTCGCATATGTATAGGAGAACAACAGGCCGCCCATAAAGGCAAGCAGTACCGCAAGTACATTGGCATAGACAATATGAGCGAGGGCAAAGACTGAAGCACTCACAAAAATCCGCACTGTTTTGCTTGGCATAATGCGTTTATAACGGTGAAAAAAATACGTCCTAAAAATCAGCTCTTGTGGCATCACAGATAAAATAGGATAAAGCAGCAACAATAACAGCCAGTCGTTGAATGAGTTTCGGGGTAATGAAAACCAATTTTCTTGATTTATGATGCCGTAAAACATACCTGAAAAGAGTGCACCTAAAAAGAAAAAGCTAAATAGCCTGCGCTTAACGGCACTAAATTGACCAAGACTGGTTAAACGAAAGCGCTTAAAGTGGGGGTCTGATAACAGTAACATCCCGCAGACACTCATTAAAATGATTAGGGCGGGTATCAGCCAATTCGCAAGGTGTGCGCGTAACAAGAAGCCTAAAAGCGGAAGCGAAACAAATATGAGGGTAAATTCAAACCAGCGGTATTGATTGGCGTTCAATGTCGTCTCAGCGCGTTTTTTGTTTACGTTACCAAGCTAAGACGACAGTTTTATGACATTACAGTTCTTTCGTATCGGTGTTTTCGTCATCTTCGGGTAAGTATTTGAACAGCAGGATAATGGTCGCAAGTACGCAAACAAAGGTGATACCCATTAAACCAAATACTTTAAAGTTAACCCAAAAATCGAGTGAAAAATTATAAGCAATATAAATATTAAGTGCTGAGATACCCGCTGTAACAGCCACCCAGAATAAATTTAGTTTATTCCACAAGGAGTCGGGAACAATGACTTCTTGTTTACTTTCTGAGGCATTTTCTAAAATTGAACTCAAAGCTTTTTTTACGAGGTTTTTACCAAGTACATAACGGCTAAATAATAAGGTGAAACTTAAAATTGCGTATACAATTGTGGCTTTCCATTTTACGAATTGCTCATCATGGAAAACTAACGTTAATGTTCCTAGCACGACGGCAATAGCAAAAAAGACCCAGTGGCGAGTCGGTACTTTACCTTCCTTAAAATAACAATACGCAACTTGTATCAAGGTAGTTAGCATAAGTACTGCTGTTGCCCAGTAAATATCAACGAGTTTGAAAACCGCAAAAAACAGAATCAGCGGAATATATTCAATAATTGCATGCATAGATTTTGAAATGCTCTCATTTAAAAAGATAATGGGTTGTATCAATATATTGGCTAAGATACAAGGTTGACTTAGCTTTCCTTAACGCTTAGCCTGCCGAGCCAATTTGACCTAAACCCGTGTTTAGGTTGTTTTACCTTATCTTTTTCCGCTTAACCTTAGATGATTAAGCGGCGTATTTTGGAGCAGTTTATGAATAAAGCCGCCTTAGTGTCGCAAATGGCAGCCCACAGTGAATTAACTAAAAAAGACACCCAAGCAGCGCTGAATAGTATGTTAAATGCCATTGAAAAATCACTCTCAGAAGGTGACCAAGTACAAATTAACGGGTTTGGTACCTTTGCTTTAAGTTATTACCCAGCACGTAAAGGCCGCAATCCACAAACGGGTGAAGAAATTGAAATTGAAGGCGCAAATAAACCTGTTTTTAAGCCTGCTAAAGCCTTAAAGGATATTCTTTAAGTAGGATTTGCAAAGGCACTGTAGTATTTACAGAGATTGTCGCAACTCATTAAATATAATTTCAATAATATCAATGTATTAAGCTTGGCATGTTGTCTGCTTTTACTGGTGTAGTTTCACAGTAATAAGGAGGTAACATGTCAGATTTAAACAGCCAACTTAATGGTAAAAAGATTGCAATTCTAGCCACCAATGGCTTTGAACAAAGCGAACTACTGTCACCACGAAGCGCTTTATTAGAAGCTGGGGCGCTAGTCGAAGTGGTATCTCTTGAACGTGGGGATATTACAGGCTGGAATGAAAATCAATGGGGGGAGCGTGTCACTGTAGACCGTGTTGTGAGTGAAGCTGATTCAACGGAGTATGACGCGTTATTACTGCCAGGTGGATTATTTAATCCAGATACGTTACGACAAGATAGCGATGCAAAAGCATTTGTGGATGGCTTCTTCAGTGCCGGTAAGAACAAACCGATTGCGGCGATATGCCACGGCCCATGGTTATTAGCCGAGATTAACAAATTACGTGATCGGAAAGTGACCTCTTATCCGAGCATTAAAACCGACTTAATTAATGCTGGTGCCAATTGGGTTGACCAAGAAGTGTGTGTCGACGAAGGGATTGTAACAAGCCGCAGTCCTGCTGACTTAGAGGCGTTCAATCGTAAGTTTATTGAGGAAATAAAAGAAGGCGTTCATCGTCATCATTAGTGATAAGCAGCAAAAAAGGGCCACAGGGCCCTTTTTTAATATTGGTTGCGCGTTATACCATTCCGCAAAAATACTTAATCATTTTGAGTGATTAAACCAGTCGCTACCTACGTTAAAAATTTCTGATTTAGAACAACTAAATAACTAAATTTTTGCCTTGTTATCAACGCGGTTTTATTGCCTCAAAATAGACCA
>NZ_JACDWU010000032.1:0-223 GCF_016464045.1 Pseudoalteromonas sp. bablab_jr011
CTTTATGGATTTAAGCAAACCATTAGTTGACTCACCTGAAATAGAGCCGTTTCGTCATTTAGACCCAGCAGCACGCGATTTTGATAAACAGAATAACCGCCCAGAAAAGTATTGGCGTTTAATGAGTTACAAACAAATGCAGCAGATAGAAGAACAGCTTGATAACGATATTTATCGCTTTAACTTTGATGGTGCAATAACCAACCCTAAACGCTGGGCAAAC
>NZ_JACDWU010000322.1:0-253 GCF_016464045.1 Pseudoalteromonas sp. bablab_jr011
CTCTTTGCTTTTCTCTTTGCCAAGTATTCTTGGTATAAAGGATCAAAAGGCGTAGCTTCACTCCTGATTTTCACATGTCTCTCTATTGGCACCTTAGCTATTTGAAATAGATTAAACTGACAATCCATATTCATGCTCTTCTGCCAACCGTGAAATTGCCATTGGCCTCGACGGTTGATAAAGTACTTCATGGCGATCCAAGTTTTTGATTTTGTTGGATGACGCCTTTTAGCCCAATGCCATAACGCTAGAA
>NZ_JACDWU010000323.1:0-253 GCF_016464045.1 Pseudoalteromonas sp. bablab_jr011
CTCTTTGCTTTTCTCTTTGCCAAGTATTCTTGGTATAAAGGATCAAAAGGCGTAGCTTCACTCCTGATTTTCACATGTCTCTCTATTGGCACCTTAGCTATTTGAAATAGAGTAAACTGACAATCCATATTCATGCTCTTCTGCCAACCGTGAAATTGCCATTGGCCTCGACGGTTGATAAAGTACTTCATGGCGATCCAAGTTTTTGATTTTGTTGGATGACGCCTTTTAGCCCAATGCCATAACGCTAGAA
>NZ_JACDWU010000324.1:0-31285 GCF_016464045.1 Pseudoalteromonas sp. bablab_jr011
GAGTAATCGTATGCGTTTTCGTGCGTTTGGTTCTTTTCGCGAAAGCGCTAAAAGCTGTTCAGCTATGTTTTGGTTCAATGTTATTAACCGGTGATTTTATATAGCCTATATTAGATCAGATATTTAAGCGGAATGGTATAATTGATGTGAGGCAAGTTTTACCAAATGCTCAGCATTTATACCGCGTTGAACTGGCTCAATTCTATGAGAGTGATTGCGAAATCGCTCATTTCTATAGTCATCACCATCCAGACGCTGCATTTGTTAACAACCTTGTTGTATCTCGTATTGAAAAGGGTGAACGCTGGCTTATTCGAAATAATCTACTGCATTATTGGCACGAAACATCAGCAGTTCATACGCAACAGGTTATTCAATCACGTGAGCAATTACATACATTACTTACAGACACATTTCTTTTAAATGTAAGCAAAGCAACGTCTACATGGTTAATGGAGCGCTATGTATTAGCCGCGTGATTCGAGGAAGTTACTCAGTTTAATAATACGCTCACTCATGCCTTCGATGATGCGGTCTTTAATTTTTTCGCGTATCACGTTAGGCAAACGGGTGAGGGCTTCCGGTGTGATTGCCAGTAAAATAGTATCCACTTTAGCGCGGGCGCTAGTACTGCGCTCGCGATTATTGATAAATGCGCCTTCACCAATAAACTCACCCGGTTCAATGGTGCCGAGCTCAAGCAAATGGCTTTGCTTAAAGATGATTAATGAACCACTCAAAACAATATAGAGTCGCTTGTCATTATCAAACTGTTTAAATACAGCTCGACCTTGTTGTACTAAATACAAATGGCTGAAAGATTCTAATAACACCTGTCGTTCACTCAGGGTAAACTCCCGAAAGAACGCCAATCGGTTAATAATTTCCATCTGCTTAATAAGCGGAATATGTTCGATTAACTTCATTACTTACATCGTTTATAACGCAAAATTAGCTAATATTGCGCTCTTTTAACTTGCGGGTCAATGTATTGCGCCCCCAACCAATTTTAACCGCAGCCTCTTGTTTGTGGCCTGCACAATTTGCCAGTGCGGTTTTAATTAAACGAGTTTCCAGTTGAGCTTGAATCGCGGGCCAAATGTTTTCTTTCCCTTGTTTAAGCTCGAGGTTTAACCACTGTTGGAAAGCTTCAAGCCAATCACCTTCTTGCTCTACAGGTTCTGCCGCGATAATTTCCGGTGGTAAATCTTGCTCACTGATAAGCTCTCCAGGTGCCATTACGGTTAACCAACGACAGGTATTCTCGAGTTGACGCACGTTACCCGGCCAGTTAAATAATCGCAATTGCTCGGTCGCTTTTGGGCTTAAAATTTTGCTTTCGACTTGCAGCTCTTTGGCGCTTTTATGGAGAAAGTGTTGTGCTAAACGTTCAATATCCTCTGTACGTTCACGAAGAGCTGGTAAGCGAAGACGCACCACATTTAAGCGGTGGAATAGGTCGTCACGGAACTTACCTTGTTTTACCAAGTCTTCTAAGTTCTGATGGGTGGCGGCAATAATACGAACATCTACTTTAATACTTTGATGCCCGCCAACACGGTAAAACTCACCATCGGCTAAAACACGTAATAAACGGGTTTGTACATCCAGTGGCATGTCACCAATTTCATCTAAAAATAGCGTGCCGCCATTCGCTTGTTCAAAGCGGCCTTTACGAATACTGTCGGCCCCTGTAAACGCGCCTTTTTCATGGCCGAATAATTCTGACTCAACCAGTTCTTTAGGGATGGCAGCCATATTAAGAGCAATAAACTGGTTTTCTTTTCGTGGGCTATGGTTATGCAATGCACTGGCGACAAGCTCTTTACCAGTGCCTGATTCGCCATTGATTAAAACACTCATGCTTGACGCAGATAATTTACCTATTGCACGAAACACTTCCTGCATAGCAGGGGCTTCACCAATGATATGGGCATTGGTTTGCGGCGCTTGTTTGCGTCTGGTTTTCTTTGTGGAGTTTGCACGGCAAGCACTTTCAACTAAAGAAACGGCTTCTTCTAAATCAAACGGTTTTGCGAGGTATTCAAACGCCCCTTTTTGAAACGCATTCACCGCCGAATCTAAATCCGAGTGGGCAGTCATGATAATGACAGGTAACCCAGGGTTTTGCTCAGCGATTGTTTCTAGTAACGCCATACCATCCATACCTGGCATACGCACATCAGACACCAGCACGGTAGGCTGGCTAAACTTTAAAGCATTCAGCACTTCTTGCGCATTGGCATAGCTTTGAGTTTCAAATCCTGCTCGTGCCAGCGCTTTTTCTAATACAAAGCGTATTGAGGCATCATCATCAACTAACCACACTGTTTTCATGACTACTCCAAAAAAACCATTAATCCGTAAAAGGCAAATAGATATTAAATTCTGTATGGCCTGGCCAACTGTCACACTCTATGTGTCCATCATGTTGGTCAACCAACGTTTGCGCGATGGATAAGCCAAGACCCGACCCATTTTCTTTATTGGTAATCATCGGGTAAAACAAGGTTTCTTTTAAACTCTTGTCTATGCCTGGACCGTTATCCGAAATTTGGATCAGCAAGGTTTTTTTCGGTGCTTTACCAGGGCGTCTATGTTGATGGTTGATACGGGTTTTTATTCTAATTTCTCCCCCATCAACGAGCGCCTGTTGTGCATTACGAATAATGTTTAATACCACTTGTTGAATTTTACTCTGATCGATATATACGCTGGGTATGCTCGGGTCATAGTCTTTCACTAACGTGATATTTGCATTGTTATCAAGCATGCTTAATTTAACGACAGACTCAAGCGCTTGGTGAATATTGCCATACGATTTGTGTGGCAGTTGATTCGGGCCAAGTAAACGGTCGACTAATTCACGTAAGCGGTCTGCTTGTTCAATAATGAGTTCTGCACATTGATCTCGTTCTTGCTGATCAACCTCATACTGCAATAATTGCGCCGCTCCGCGTATACCCCCCAAAGGATTTTTTATTTCGTGGGCTAAACCACGAATTAAATTACGTGCAGCTTGATACTGATGCATTTGATTTGAGGCCTGATCGTGGCGAATTTCATCGTCCATCTGGCGGCATTCAAACAAGATATAATTGTCATCTTTATTGGTAATTCGGCGTGTACTAATTGTGAGTTTGGCATGGCGAGAATCGATGAACACCACGTCAGCTCTATGCTGGTGGCAATCAACACCATCAAAGAGTGAATACTGAGCAATGCGTTTAAGATCGATAGAGTGGTAGTTAAACAGGTTATCAAACGGTTGGTTGAGAATGCGCTTTGGCCCTAAACCAAGTAGCTCACTGGCACTATCATTGGCATAAACAAGTTTAAAATCACGGTTAAGTAAAATAACCGCTGTACTTAAATTTTTCCAAATGCTGTCGAGCAATTCTGAGTTAAATTGTGTATCACTGAGCATGGTTGCACCATTTTAGTGCGTTACGATTAAGTGCAGCTTAGCATAATCCTTTTGCATTGCGAGGCGCGTTTGAAAAAATTAATTCCCACCAAAAACAGACGCTCTGTGCATGTAGAATGTGCTAACTGGACTGACCGAAACGAGTTTATTGTTCGCATTAAATAGTTTGGCTTGTAATGTGTGCTCGCCTCGATTTACGCCTCGTAGTGCAAAAGTAGAACTATTACTTGGTTCGCCATGGGGGGCACCATTTACAAAAAGTTGTACTTTAAAACCCGTTGCAAAGCGAGGAATGACACGGGTTGTAACATAAACAGAACCGGAGTTTTCTCTGACTGTTGCTTTGTCTTCAGGTGAGGAAATAGCGATTTTAAAGTTTACGGGTGTTGCACTGGCTGTGTTATCAAGAATACTGGTGTCGGTAGCAGGCATGGTCAAGTTAGGGGTATTAAGCTTTACTTCGGTAGCACCGGGGCGTGGCGTATCAGAAAATACCAGAACACCATTTTTATCTTTCCACGAATACACTTTTTTTGTTGTTCCATAACTAAAAAAGCTTACTGATAGTAACAAAAATACCAATAAAGTTGTTCTTTTCACCCTGCGACCCTGCATTTTTTTATGTAATTAAAACTGTAGAGGAGAACACGCCTAATTACCATTAAAAAAGCCCGCCAAAGCGGGCTTGAGAACACACATTAATTATTTACTGTCTACGACGTATTAAACGCTGTAGTACATTTCGAACTCAACTGGGTGAGTTGTCATGTTAAGTTTTTCAACTTCTTTGTTCTTAAGTGAGATGTATGCATCAATTAGGTCGTCAGTGAATACACCACCTGCTTTTAAGAACTCACGGTCAGCATCTAAAGCAGCAAGTGCTTCGCTTAGTGAAGAGGCAACTTGTGGGATCTCAGCTGCTTCTTCAGCAGGTAGATCGTATAAGTCTTTATCCATTGCATCGCCAGGGTGGATCTTGTTTTGAATACCGTCAAGGCCAGCCATAAGCATTGCAGAGAATGCTAAGTATGGGTTTGCTGTTGGATCAGGGAAGCGTACTTCGATACGACGTCCTTTTGCAGATGGTACTACAGGGATACGGATTGAAGCAGAGCGGTTACGTGCAGAGTATGCAAGCATTACTGGCGCTTCGAAACCTGGTACAAGACGTTTGTACGAGTTAGTTGACGCGTTAGCGAATGCGTTGATTGCTTTAGCGTGCTTGATGATACCACCGATGTAGTAAAGCGCTTCTTCAGAAAGACCTGCGTATTTGTCACCAGCGAAGATGTTCACGCCATCTTTACCTAAAGATTGGTGACAGTGCATACCAGAACCGTTATCACCTACAAGAGGCTTAGGCATGAATGTCGCTGTTTTACCATAAAGGTGAGCCATGTTATGGATAACATATTTCATCTCTTGGATTTCGTCAGCTTTTAATACCATTGTATTGAAGCGTGTTGCGATTTCGTTTTGACCCGCAGTTGCTACTTCGTGGTGGTGTGCTTCAACAACTTGGCCTAGCTCTTCAAGAACTAAACACGTTGCTGAACGCCAGTCGTGAGATGAGTCGATTGGTGAACATGGGAAGTAACCACCTTTAACACCTGGACGATGACCTTTATTGCCACCTTCGTAATCTTTATCTGAGTTCCAAGCCGCTTCGATGTCGTCGATTTTATACATAGAACCAGACATGTCTGATTTGTATTTAACGTCATCAAATAGGAAGAACTCTGGCTCTGGGCCAAATAATACTGTGTCTGCGATACCAGTTGAACGCATGTACTCTTCTGCACGTTTAGCAACAGAGCGAGGGTCACGCTCGTAACCTTGAAGTGTTGAAGGCTCAACAACGTCACAACGTACGATTAAAGTTGCTTCTTCAGAAAATGGGTCCATTTTTGCAGACTCAGGAACAGGCATTAATACCATGTCTGATTCGTTGATACCTTTCCAACCAGCAATTGAAGAACCGTCAAACATTTTGCCGTCTTCAAAGAAGTCTTCATCAACTTGATGATGAGGAATAGAAACATGCTGTTCTTTACCTTTGGTATCAGTAAAGCGTAAATCAATGAACTTAACGTCATTTTCTTTGATAAAATCTAAAACCGATTGTGACATGTGTCCTCCAATTGTTGGGTTTTATTTTTGCTGCATTATTGCTTTTGTTCTATGTAAGCTGGTTTCATGCCAAATTTTTAACGCCTTGTTTAGGCTTATAAAAATAAAATAAAGCGCATTTTGTTAATTATTTTTGCACTGTTTTGGTGCGTAAAATGTTCATTGTGGTGCGTTATGCTTACCGGTTGTATTTGCACAACGATTAGCCACCCTAGATAGCATAAACGAAATGTACTTTAGTGCCAAAATATTGCTAAAAAGGTGATTTTTTACCAGTTTTGATGTTCGATTAAAGATAAAATTAATAAAATTGTCATTTATAAAACAGATACTTATAAAAAGCCTGAAGAAAGTTTATAAAATTGTATTGGATAAACTTTCATCCATGCCATTATTAAGGGATAATATGCGCCCTTTTAAATCCTATGCTTAGACATCTGTTGAAAATGCAGGTGAGTGCGTAGATCTTGCAGGATCAATGAGATTCAATTTCTCTGAGAAAAAATATGAGCATCGAAAAGTTAAGAAATATAGCGATTATCGCCCACGTTGACCACGGTAAAACAACTTTGGTTGATAAACTGCTTGAGCAATCAGGCACATTAGAAACACGCGGCGGTAATGAAGAGCGCGTGATGGACTCAAACGACATTGAGAAAGAACGTGGTATTACCATTTTGGCTAAAAACACAGCCATCTCTTGGAATGATTACCACATCAATATCGTAGACACCCCAGGACACGCCGACTTCGGTGGTGAAGTTGAACGCGTACTTTCGATGGCTGACTCAGTATTGTTACTTGTTGATGCTCAAGAAGGTCCAATGCCACAAACGCGCTTCGTAACGCAAAAAGCGTTCGCGCAAGGTTTGAAGCCAATCGTTGTTATCAATAAAATTGATAAGCCGGGTGCACGCCCTGATTGGGTTATGGATCAAATCTTTGATTTATTCGATAACCTTGGTGCAACTGACGAACAGTTAGACTTTAAAGTTATCTACGCATCAGCTATCAACGGCTGGGCAACATTAGATTTAGACGAACCATCTGACAACATGGAACCTATGTTCAAGATGATCGTTGACGAAGTATCACCACCGGATGCAGATCCTGAAGGTGACTTCCAAATGCAAATTTCTCAACTTGATTACAACTCATACGTAGGTGTAATCGGTATCGGCCGAATCAAGCGTGGTTCTGTAGCGCCTAACCAACAAGTAACTATTATCAGTGCTGATGGCACAAAACGTAATGGTAAAATTGGTGCGGTTCAAAGCTACTTAGGTCTTGAGCGAATTGATACAGACCGTGGTTATGCGGGTAATATCGTAACTGTGACAGGTATCGGCGAATTAAAAATCTCTGATACAGTGTGTGCGCCTTCTAACGTTGAAGCGTTACCTCCGCTATCAGTTGATGAGCCGACAGTAACAATGACGTTCTCTGTAAACACGTCGCCATTTGCGGGTAAAGAAGGTAAGTTCGTAACATCACGTAATATCCTTGAGCGTTTACAAGCTGAGCTTGTTCACAACGTTGCATTACGCGTTGAAGAAACTGACAACCCAGATAGCTTCCGTGTATCAGGCCGTGGTGAACTTCACTTAGGTATCTTAATCGAAAACATGCGTCGTGAAGGCTACGAGCTTGCTGTTTCTCGTCCAGAAGTAATCTTACGCACTGTAGATGGTGTATTAGAAGAACCGTACGAAACAGTAACGATTGACTGTCAAGAAGAGCACCAAGGTTCTATCATGGAACAAATTGGTCTGCGTAAAGGTGAACTAACTGACATGGCGCCAGATGGTAAAGGCCGTATGCGTATGGACTTTATGATGCCGAGCCGTGGTTTAATCGGTTTCCAAACTGATTTCATGACGCTTACATCAGGTTCAGGTCTTATGTACCACACGTTTGATCATTACGGTCCTCATAAAGGCGGTAACATCGGTCTACGTAAAAATGGTGTAATGATCGCTAACGCAACAGGTAAAGCGTTAACTAACGCATTATTCAACCTTCAAGAGCGCGGTAAGCTATTCATCGGTCACGGTGTAGAAGTTTACGAAGGTATGGTTATCGGTATTCATAGCCGTGATAACGACCTAACTGTAAACGCACTTAAAGGTAAGCAGCTAACGAACGTTCGTGCATCAGGTACTGATGAAGCGCAAACATTAACACCACCATTGAACTACACACTTGAGCAAGCGCTTGAGTTTATCGATGATGACGAGTTAGTAGAAGTAACACCTGAAAATATTCGTATTCGTAAGCGTCACTTAACTGAAAGTGATCGTAAACGTGCGAGCCGTGCTTCTAAAGGCTAATTTACGCTTTTAGCTCACGCAAAATAACACGCCGTCGTATTGCAAAATACGGCGGCTTTTTTGTTTAAGGAGACTTGTTTTTTGCTGTCAGCCGTAACACTCACAAATGTTCGTTCTTGTTGTTACTAAGGGGTGGCGTATTTTATTTCTATTGATAAATTAATTACTTGTCTACTAACCTCTAACTTCTAACTTCTAACTTCTAACTTCTAACTTCTAACTTCTAACTTCTAACCTCTAACCTCTAACCTCTAACCTCTAACCTCTAACCTCTAACCTCTAACCTCTAACCGCAAGTTGCCACTTTTTTGCTAAAGCCTCTATCTGTACTATCTTTTTAAATCTACCTTGAAGGAGATCAGGATGTATTTAGTCAGGCTTATTTATACGAGTGAAGTTTGTGAAGGATTTGGGCCGAGTGATATTGAGGATATCATTGAAAAAGCACAGAAAAATAATCATGCGTCGAATGTAACAGGGTTGCTGTGTTTTAATAGTTCGTACTTTTTACAGTGCCTAGAGGGATCTCGACAGGCGGTAAATGCAACCTATCATAAGATCTTAAATGATAATCGGCATCGAAATATTATTATGCTGAATTACTGCGAAATTTACGAAAGGGAGTTCGAAAACTGGTCAATGGGTTATATTCCGTATTCAAAAATAACCACACCGCTTAATTTAAAATACTCAGGCACCAGCGAATTCGATCCGTTAGCAATGTCAGGAGGCAGTGCACATAAACTCATGATGGCACTGAGGGATACATTAGTAAATCAATAATCCAAATGGAGTGTCACTGCCATGACACTCCAGGAATACTTACACCTTTGAGTGCGCCAAAATGTGAGTTTAGTTTTCTATTTTTAGCAGTTGGGAGAGCTGATTTGCGTGTTTTGGGGTGATCAGATCTGCGAGTGTATAGTTATCTAAATGAAGGAAAAAAGCCTCCATTGCTTGTGCAAATATTTGTTTAAGTTGACAGGCGGGGGTGATAACACATTGATTGTCATTACCAAAGCATTCCACCAACGTAGACCCTTGCTCTTGTAAGCGCACTAACTCACCAATGTTAATCTCGGCGGGATCTTTGCTTAAACGGATACCGCCATTCTTTCCTCTCGTCGCAATTAAATAGCCTCTATTACTTAGCTCTTGCACTACTTTCATGAGGTGATTTTTTGAGATTTCGTATTTTTCAGCGATCTCTTTAATGGTCACAAGCTCACCATTATGTAAGGCAGTAAAAATCAAAACACGCAGTGAATAATCTGTAAAACGAGTGACATTCATAGTGAGACTCTAAAATTTTAAATATGCATCTATTTTACATCTTTAATAAACGTGTGTAAACTTCTTAAAGATTCATTTCAAATGCATGTTTAAATAGGGGTGTTATATGAATTACTTAAATTGGCCTATCAGTAAAATTGCGACAGAAATTCCCGGTGCAACAGCACTCTTTTTTGCGCACCGCATAAACTTTTGTTGTCAGGGGCATCTGGTGTTGTCAGACGTTATCGAAAAACGAAATATTGATCGCGAAGAAATCATTTCAGACATAGAGGTTTTGCTAAGCAGGCAAACCGCTATTGATTACCACAACCTGAGTAATAAGGAATTGGTTGAGCATATTCTGACTCGCTATCACCGTGTTCACCGAGTACAGCTTGAAGAGTTGATACGTTTAAGTGAGCGTGTTGAGGAGGTGCATTTTGATAAGCCTAATTGTCCTAATGGTTTAGCGAATCATTTGAAGAATATGTATGTAGAGTTAGAAGATCATATGCAAAAAGAAGAGCTTATTCTCTTTCCAATGCTGCAAGCCGATACAATCCCTGCCATGGTCAGTGGGCCAATTAGCGTAATGATGGCGGATCATGAAGCCCATATCGCAGAAATAGAGAAAATCTACCAATTAACAAATGATGTCACTTTGCATGCGGGAGCATGTAATACATGGACGGCTTTGTATTTAGGGTTGCAGGCATTTATTAGCGATTTGAATATGCATATTCATATTGAGAACGCTATTTTGTTCGCACGGGTTGAGGGACGATAGAAATGAGAGAATACAAAAAGTTATGGTGGACCTTGTTTGCTGTTCTTGCTGTTACATTTGCTATTTTGGGTTACTTTGGTAAAGAGGTATACCGAGTTGCCCCTCCTATAGCTGCAAAATATGTCACCACATCGGGGGAGCTGTACACAGGTAAAGAGGCGATTTTAGATGGTCAAACTGCATGGCAATCAGTAGGAGGAATGCAACTAGGCTCAATTTGGGGGCATGGTGCTTATCAAGCGCCTGACTGGACTGCTGATTGGCTTCACCGTGAGATTATTAATTGGTTAGATATTGCTGCACAAGCGCAATATGGTGTGCTTTTTGATGAGTTAACTGAGCAGCAAAAGCAACCATTGCTGTGGGAAGTAAAGAGAGAGTACCGCACTAATACGTATGATAAACAATCTGATACGGTTACTTTATCGACGCGTCGGATAGCGGCAATTAAGCAAACAGCGCAGTACTACAACGATTTGTTTGGAGGGGCTGAGGCATTACAGCAAACACGTAAAAACTATGCAATGAAAGAGGTGACACTTCCTGATCCTGAGCGTCGTCAGCGTCTAACTGAGTTCTTTTTTTGGACGGCATGGTCCGCATCGACAGAGCGCCCTGATGGGGATGCAACCTACACTAATAACTGGCCGCATGAGCCATTGATTGATAATAAACCGACCGCTGAAAACATTGTCTGGTCAATTGTTAGTGTTGTGATACTGATTGCAGGTGTCGGCGGATTGATTTGGGCATGGTCATTTTTACATAAAGACGAGGCTCCCCCTGAGGCTCCAAAAGACGATCCAATAGCGAGCTTTAATTTAACGCCTTCTCAAAAAGCATTAGGTAAGTATTTATTTTTAATTGTTGCTCTCTTTACGTTCCAGGTTTTATTGGGTGGATTTACTGCGCACTATACTGTTGAAGGGCAGGGATTTTATGGCATCAATACCTCAGAATGGTTCCCCTATAGCCTAGTAAGAACATGGCATATTCAATCGGCATTGTTTTGGATTGCGACAGGGTTTTTAGCTGCAGGTTTATTTTTAGCGCCGATTATTAACGGCGGTAAAGATCCTAAGTTTCAAAAAATAGGTGTTGATATTCTTTTCTGGGCGCTAATTATCGTCGTGGTTGGGTCATTTATCGGCAACTTTTTAGCCATCGCGCAAATTATGCCTCCCGAGTTAAGCTTTTGGTTGGGGCATCAAGGGTACGAGTTTGTTGATTTAGGCCGACTTTGGCAGATTGGTAAATTTACAGGCGTCGCATTTTGGCTGCTGCTAATGTTACGTGCAATTGTTCCGGTATTTAAACAAGAAGGAGATAAAAACCTACTGGCATTATTTACGGCTTCAGTGGTGGCAATCGGGCTGTTTTACGCTGCTGGGTTTTTCTATGGCGAACGAACGCATATTTCGGTAATGGAATACTGGCGTTGGTGGATTGTGCACCTATGGGTAGAAGGTTTCTTTGAGGTTTTTGCAACCGCTGCGCTGGCTTTTATTTTCTATAATATGGGTTTAGTCTCTAAACGTTCGGCAACAATTGCGTCATTGGCGTCTGCATCGCTGTTTTTATTAGGCGGTGTGCCAGGCACATTCCATCACTTATATTTCTCTGGTACAACGACCCCTGTAATGGCAGTGGGAGCAACCTTTAGTGCGCTGGAAGTAGTGCCGTTAATTGTGCTTGGTCATGAAGCGTGGGAGCATTATAAATTAAAAAATCGTACTCCATGGATGCTAAAAATAAAGTGGCCATTAATGTTTTTTGTCGCTGTCGCATTTTGGAATATGTTAGGGGCCGGCGTATTAGGGTTCTCAATTAATCCGCCTATTTCACTTTATTATGTACAAGGTCTTAATACGACGGCTACCCATGCTCATGCCGCATTATTTGGTGTGTATGGCTTTTTAGCTCTTGGCTTTACCTTGTTAGTACTGCGTTATATTCGTCCTCATCTTCAATTTGATGACACTTTAATGAAAACTGCTTTTTGGTGGATGAATATCGGTTTAGCGTTAATGCTATTTACCAGTTTATTACCTATTGGAATCATTCAGTTCTTTGCAAGTGCTTCTAAAGGGTTGTGGTATGCACGCTCTGAAGCGCTACTACAAAGTGACACCTTGGTGATACTAAGATGGGTAAGAACGGTTGGTGATGTGGTGTTTATTGTTGGCGCATTTGCCGTTAGTTGGCAAGTCGTTAAAGGGGTCTTTGCAAAGCAAAGCAAACCTGCAACCAAAGTGCTTGAAGCGCAAGAGACACACTCACTGTAATAAATAAAATGAGGGTGAGGTAATAACTCACCCCCATTTTGGAATGTTATAAACGAACCTGCTCACCTTCATTTAAAATATACAGGGGGACAGGTTCATTCATGTTATGAGACATGTGTAGTAAACGCAGTAATGCTGAGTGACTTGAATGGTCGCCCATTTGCCAACTTGCATTACCATAACCCCATGGGATCATTACTTTACAACTTAATTCACGTGCTGCATTCAAGGCATCTTCGGGTGTGGTATGCACATAGCGATACCATTTACCATTTTCTTCGTGATAGTAAGATGCGATTGGCATTAAGCACACATCTATTTCACCATACTTTTGCTTAATATCGCTAAAATGCTTTGAGTAGCCGGTATCCCCTGCAAAAAATAGTGTGTTCCCATTTTGCTCAAGTAACCAACCATTCCATAAATCTTTGTTGTTATCTTCGTAGATAAATGGCACTAACACACGACTGCTAAAATGGTGCGCTGGCACAGCATGTATTGTTAAATCATTAATTGGGGTGCTGGCATACCACGCCATCTCACTAATATTAAAACCACCTGTTGGAAAGTTATCAGCGACGCCTAGGGGCACTAAATAGCGGGGCTGATTGCCAATTTCTTCGATGTCGGCTTTATTGAAGTGGTCGTAGTGGATGTGTGAATACATGACAGCATCAATCTGATTTAGCTCATTTTTTGTGGGCCAAAATCCGGGGTTGCGATACATGCCGCCAGCAAGCTTAAAGGCTAAATCGACCGGTGAATCAAACTGCTCTTTGACGGGGTCAAATAGCAGATGCTCGCCGTTAGGTGTCTCAATCATAAAGCTGGCATGCCCAAGCCAACGTACAGTAAAACCGGTGTTAATCGACGCTGGATTCTGCTGACCTTGATATAAACAGTGTAAAGGAGTGTCATTACATTGAAGTAACTCGGTCTCGGGATAGCAATCATCAGTACAGGTTGTTGGGTAGTGTTTATCACCGGGATACAGGTTGTGATAGCGACCAGCTCGCTCACCTTCATTGTGCAAAGGTATAACAGACTCTTGCCCTGCTATAACATTAACTGTGTTTGGACTACTGCAGGCACTGAGTAGCGCCGCAGCAATTATAACTTTAAGGTGGTTCTGCATAAGGTGACTAACTTTTAAACTTTGCGCACAGTGTAGCAAATTAACATACCGGGTAAATCATCGAAAGGTAACAAGACGTAACAATAAAAAAGCCTACGATATTGTAGGCTTAGTGATTTAATTTATTAAAAAAATGTCGGTGCCGAGAGCATCTAACTGCTCACTGTGTTTACTCAAATTTTTAGCCTGCTTTATTCATTTGTTCAATGAATTTATTTGAATCTTCAATCGACTTGTTCATATCGTCCATTAAGATTTTGATATCGCGTTTTAAATTAGTGAATTCACCTTTTATTGCTGTCACAGCTTGAGCATTCAAGTTATGTTTTAGATATAAAACATTGTCATGCAATGACGACAGGACGGGTTCCATTTTACTTTCGGCGCTGCGCATTGAACGAAGCAATTGGTCAAACTGGCGCTTCGTTGAATTAAGCTTTTTGCTGCTTTCACGTTTAAGAGAAGCGCTTTTGTACTGTTCTAGTTCGTCGGCCCACTCTTCAAAAAGTGCTTCGGCTACATCTTCAACTTTGTTGATATTACTGGTGACATCGTTCGCTGCCGCAAGGCTCGATTCATAATCATTATTAAGTTGAGTATAAGCTTCTTCGAGTTCACCGCCATCAAAGTTAATTAAGGTCGTTAACCTGTCTAGTGCAGATTGAAACTCTTCTTGCGACTCTTGCTGTGATTCTTTCGTTTCTTCAACGCGGTCTACTAAAATATCGCGTTTATGCACTCCGACTGATTCCATGGCTGAGTAATAAGCTGACTGACAGCCTGATAATGCCATAGTAACTGCAAAGAGTGGTGCGCTTAAAAGTGTCAGTTTTTTCATTGAGTTCCCTTTTTAGATGCCTGTCGTTTCAAATTATGTGGTGGATTGCTATGATTATCAAAACATTTTAGCAGAAAGTTGGTTCTATGGATGAGAAACTCAGTCGTTATAAGTTGCAAATAAGTATTTTCTTAAAGCAGCAACCGGGTTGGTGGATGCAGTATTTGACCCGCTGTATTGATGATCAGATCACGGTTAATGCGGGTTACCTTGCTTATGTCACCTTATTATCCATTGTACCGTTAGTGGCTGTGGGGGTCGCGATATTCTCTGCATTTCCTGGCTTTGAAAGTACTCTCATTACCATTGAAAACTTTTTGTTCACTAATCTTGTGCCCACTTCCTCTGATGTCATTAAAGAGCATATCAGTGCGTTTGCGGGGAATGCGAATAAAATGACCGCCGTGGGGGTTGGCTTTTTGGCTGCGGTGTCGCTTTTATTGATCCGCAATGTTGATGCCACCCTGAATCGCATTTGGCGAATTAAGAAAAAACGCCCGATGATGATCTCATTTGCAGTGTATTGGATGGTATTAAGTTTGGGGCCAGTCTTGTTAGGAGCAAGTATTGGTGTGACGTCTTATATTGTTTCTTTGGTGTCGTTTGCCGATCAGGGGATACCTGGCTTCAGTGGATTTTTGTTAAAGCTTTTACCTTACATTATTTCCATGGTGGGCTTTATTATGCTCTATACTTTAGTTCCTAACACACGAGTTCCATTTAGAGCGGCAATTCCAGGGGCGCTGTTTGCAGCTATGTTATTTGAGCTGACAAAAAAAGGCTTTGCGCTGTATATCAGCCATTTCCCATCTTATGAAGTGATTTATGGGGCCCTAGCGACAATTCCTATTTTATTTGTATGGGTTTATTTGTCGTGGATTGTCGTATTACTCGGTGCAGAATTTACGGTTTGTATCAGCCCTGAGAAAATAGAAGACACTCCTGATATAGACATTTAAATACACTGCACCTAAGGAGAGCGAGGTGCAGTTATATCCACAGTACAATGCAAGTCGTGATTATCACTTAAGCGTGGGTGATGGGCATCAAATACATGTTCAAGAATACGGTGATCCTCAAGGCATGGTGGTTGTGTTATGTCATGGGGGGCCGGGGGCGGGTCTTCGGCCTGAAAATTGCCGATTTTTCGATCCCGCACGTTATCGGGTGATCATGTTTAGCCAACGCGGCTGTGGTCACTCAACGCCGCACGCAACTAAGGCAAATACCACCTTGGACTTAGTAGCCGATCTGGAGTTTTTGCGTTCCCAATTAGGTATTAACAAATGGCTTGTGTGTGGCGAATCGTGGGGGGCGACGCTTGCCTTAGTGTACGCGATTCATCACCGTGAACACGTGGCAGGACTCATCTTGCGTGCCAGCTTTTTAGCCTGTGACAGTGACTTTGAGTGGCTTTACACGACGCATGGAGCTGGTGCTCACTTTTATCCCGAATGTTTTAAAGTGTTTGCTCATCAGTATTCTAACTGGCATGAATTACTTGATTTTTACCATGCGCAGTTAACCTGTGATGATCAAATCAAGGCCAGTAAGTATGCTAAGCGTTGGTGTCAATGGGAGCAGGTACTTTGTCATGGTGAACCATTAATAAACTGGAGTTTACATGAACCTCATGTTGGCCTGAACCAAGCTACGCTCATGGTGCATTATTTTCGACATCATTGCTTTATCGAAGAAAAATTTATAGCAGAAAACTGCAAAGAACTTGCTCATTTACCTATTTGGTTTATTCATGGCCGTGCTGATTTAGTGTGCAGGTACAGTGCGGTACAACAGTTAGCAGAGCAGCTTAATGCGCAATTACTTATTTTAGATGGGGTTGGGCACAGCAGTGATAATCAGGTATATTTGGCGGCCATGCGACGTGCCGCAGATTTAATGTATATCAAGTTATCGAGGGATCAATGCAAGGCTTAATTCAAAGAGTAACCCAGGCTAAAGTTGAGGTAGATGGGGAAGTTGTTGGTGAAATATCAAAAGGTATTCTGTTGTTATTAGGGGTTGAAAAACATGACACAGAGCAATCGGCAGAAAAGCTTTTGCACAAGGTGAGTAATTACCGTATTTTTACTGATCAGCAAGGAAAAATGAATTTAAGCTTGCAAGACATCCAAGGTGAGCTATTGGTTGTGTCGCAGTTTACGTTGGCTGCTGATACCAAAAAGGGGATGCGGCCAAGCTTTTCAAGTGCAGCTACCCCAGCGCAAGCCAATGCGTTGTACGAATATTTTGTAGAAAAAGCCAAAGCGGTCGATTTACGAGTTGCCACAGGGCAGTTTGCTGCTGATATGCAGGTAAGCTTGTGTAATGATGGGCCCGTTACTTTTAACTTATCTGTGTGATTACTTTCTGATCATAACGATATGATTAACGTAGTTGGGTATTTTTTCAATACTTGGGCGTTTACCAAATTCGGTGATCAGTAAATGCTCAAGTTGTTTTAATTGTGATGGATGATTCGATAAAAAATTAATAAACAAGCGGCCATTTTTAGCCATTGCAGCCCGAAGTTTTGCGTAAAATGCGTGTTTGTATAAAAACAGTGGCGCTTCTACCTCACTAAATAAATCTAAGATAATCCAATTGTATTCATTGCCTTGTTCTAACACCTGTTGGGCATCAAAACAGCGCAGGTTATTGGCATGGTTTCCGCCAAAATAGCGTTTATAGCAATGAATAATATCAGGGTTTTTGTCTACCGAAGTGAGTTGGCTTTGAGGGTAAGTGTGTTGTAGATAATTACGAATTGCACCACCCCCTAAGCCAAGTTCCAGCACTTTTTTAGGTGCTTCGAGTTCTTGCCAACGTTTTGCAAGGTATTGTAAATGTGGGAAAAATAATCGAGCTGGCCGGCGTTTTTCAATAACAGATTGCAAGGTTTCATTAATTAATAACCAACGTAGCTGATTTAGTTGCCTTACTTGAATACAGTCATTACCTTGTTTATGCCAGTAGATAAGCTGCCCGAGTCGGTGGCATTCCTCAATAAAACTGTGTTTCACTGCGCCACTGGGTTCTAAAAAATGTTCCATATTTCGGGCCTTTAGCGGTTGAATTACAAAAATAATACAATTATTTCAGCATAGACCAGCACACTTAAAGTGCCAATTGTGCAGTAGTTTTTACAGCCTTAAATAATAATTTAGGTTGGGTCACCAAAGTATTATTCCAACTTGAGTGAAGATCGCGTATCGTAATTTGCATTCGTCAGGCCACGTTAAAATAACAACAGACAGTGGCTTAACTATCACAGGAGTATTTATGTTTAAAGTGACCACCCCACAAAGTAGCGAAGATTGGCAAGCGTATTATTCATTGCGTTGGCAAGTTTTAAGAGCACCTTGGGGCGAGCCGCGTGGATCTGAGCAAGATGACTTAGAGCAAGACGCAGAGCACCGCTTTATCAAAAATAATGATGGCGAGGTATTGGGGGTAGCGCGTCTGCACTTCAATAATCATCAACAAGCACAAGTGCGTTATATGGCTGTGGCTGAGGGTAATCGTAATCAGCATATTGGTAGTCGTTTGTTGCATGAACTCGAAAAAATAGCATGGACACAAGATGCCGATGAATTAGTCTTATTTGCGCGTGAACGGGCGCTCGACTTCTATAAACGCCACGGTTATGAAGTAAAAGAAAAAGCACATTTGGCTTACAATGATGTACAGCATTGGAAAATGGTGAAACAAAAGCCGTCTGAGCCAGGCTGGTTCCGTCACCCTAATTGGACACAAGTGCTACAAAATACGTGGCGTGAATCAATTCCAATCAGTGATGCAATGGGGATTAAAGTTGAAAGTTATACTGACTGGCAGTTTACGACCCGTGCTGATTTAGATGCCAATTTAAACTTACATAACACGATGTTTGCCGGTTCCATATACAGTTTAGCGACATTAACAGGGTGGGGAGCAACCTATCTTGCATTAAAAGAAGCCGGTCTTGAGGGAAATATTGTGTTAGCTGATGCGAACATTAAATACCTAAAACCTCTCAATAACGATCCCCGAGGCCGTGTTGAGTTGCAAGGCTGCAAAGGGAAGTTAGCTGATTTAGAATCAAATGGTAAAGCAAGTTACCATGTCCCAGTGAATGTGTACGATGGCGATGTGTTAGTTGCTGAGTTTGAAGGGCACTTTATCGTAAAAAAATAGCATAGTTTTAGTCTTTAACAGCGGGCGCTAAGTTGCTCGCTGTTAAAGGCTCATAATGCGTTGCTTACAGTAAGTCTGTTAAAAGAATACCCACACCAAAACGCTCTATATCGGCATTGTAGTCAATTAGGCTCTCACCATAACCGTTGAAATATTGTGCGTAACCACGTAACCGTCCCCACAGCGGGAAAGACCAATCAAGTTGGATTGCACCGCGATTATCAGAATTTAAGTTATTACGCGACATAAAGCTAAATTCATGTTCGTTGTAGCGATACGCCCCAGAGAATTCAAAGTAGCCCATGTATTTGTAGATATCGGGGTTATCATCGCCGCGAGCTTTTAACTCGTTATCTTTTTTGTCTTCAGGAATGCGGTACCAAGGTTTAAAGCTAAATACAAAGCCGTTTTTTTCCCATAAAAAGTCAGCGTATATGCGATTCCATGAACGTGAGTTTGGCTGGCTGCGGCCATTAGACTGATGCGATGCACCAATGGCTATCGCCATTTCATCACCCCAAAGTACATGCTCAGGATCAAGGTAGTTTATCCAGAATATTTCAGGCTCGTAGTTGGTCTCGCGAAAGGGTGATGAAATATCTTTGTTATAAAACTGCCAAAATGATTGCATGGTAAAAGCAAAAAATACGCCTTGGTCTTTATCAGAAAAGCCCTCAAAAATAGGCACTTTTATTGATAATTGATATTTAACTTCTAGGTTATCAAGTGGCTCGCCATCGGCGTCATCAGCCAACTCTTTTAAACCATCAAACGGGCGAACATTCGGATCAGACACATAAGAAAGTGGTAAAATGTAATTACGTTTATGGGGGGTGATTACATTGCGGTTCTTTTTACTCACTTCTTCACGCGCTTTACGCTTATCCAGAGCGGTCAGCTTTTTGCTTTCGTCTAGATCGGAGCATTTCTTGCGCAGCTGTTCGAGAGTTTGCTGACCATCTCCGCCAATCGCTTCATTTAATATACATTGCTTAACTAATTCGAGCGCATCATCTTGCTCATTCGTATTTTGCTCTTCGGTTTGGGCTAAAACAGGTACAGAAAATAAACTCGCGGCAACTAGCCAAATACGCCATCCCATTGCGATTCCTTTAAATAGATGTAGAAGTGTGATCAGTATAGTGATTTTTACATAACTCGCCGTGAACTTGTACTGAATTGTGGACAAATGTTATCTCTACCGCTTAATCGGCGAGTTTAAACACGGTTTAGGTAAGGTGGAATTGACAGAGGCGAGGACTTGTTAAACGCTATTGTAAATAGAGAGCCCCAAGCTAGGCTTGGGGCTCTAATATAACGGCCTTTGGATAGAATCCTGTTGGCCGTTGACTCTCACGCAATGAGAAGGAATGAGCTCTGGGTTTAATCACAGCTCAAAGACATTGGTAAAGAACTTATAAAGCTCAGTACCTTGGTTTACGCTCGCTGATGCGAAATGCAATATTGCAATCGCGTCTTTATCAAAACTGAGTGTTTGCAGTGGTTGTTCACATAAGTAGCGCTCCATACGTAAAATATGGGCTATCGGCTCACCTGCTTTGATATGACCGCCTAACGGTGCTAAGTACTCGACCATACCGCCCATCGGGGCGTAGTAAGCAATGTAGTCATCGAGCATACAACCGTAACGAGTCATCGCTTTAGGCTGATACGCTGCATCAACAAATACACCTTTATGAGTCAAGTAGCTTAAAATACTGTGTGCATCTTCAAGGGCGGCACTCAAATCAATTTTTTCTTGGCTGCCAAGCTCAACAGTAAAAGCCTCGACCTGTACTGAAAGTTCGCGTCCGTATTTAGCAAGCTCTTCAGATAAAGACCACCACGGGCAAAAGCTTGCTTCATCCATCGCACCCCCAAAGTCATTAGGTATGAGCAATACATGTTCAATATTGAAGTATTGTGCGCTGTTTTTGGCATACTCTGGACAATATAGGTGCTGGCTTGAGATTGGGCCTGTGTGAAGGTCTAATACGATGTCGGCTTGATGTGCCAACTTTTGTAAGTTGAGCGCGATACGTTTACCCGTTGTTAAGCTGTAATCTGGGCCGTTTAGTTGTGCATTGATATCTGCGACTAATGCGTCTTTAAGAGCACTTCTGATCGTGTCTTCATTGCTTGATGCATGCTGCTCTGCAATCTGGGCAGGTAACGCGTTGTTAAAGCGATACATACGGTTCCAGTTGGTCCCTGTGATGGGATCAAAACGACCTAATGTAAATTCCCCCGACTTTTGGTTACAGCCAATCGGGTTTGCATAAGGGACAAGTGTGATATCACCGCGCAGTTTAAGCGTTTTTAATTGTTCAAGTAGCTGGTAAATAACGGCATTACCTTGTACTTCTGCACCATGCATGTTGGCCTGAATGTAAACGCTTGGGCCACTTCCATCGCCTTTTAAGCGATAGACTGGGATGGTCAATGGTAAGCCATTCGCAATTTCGCCGACGACAATGTTTTCTTGGCTAATTAACTCTTTACTCATGGTGATTACCTTAAATAATAGCTGGCATCTTCAGCGCTGCGGATACATTCAATGTTGCCTTGCTCAATGACGTATTCGGCAGCAAGTTCATGGCATAAAAAGTACGGCATACTCTCTGTGAAACCATAAGCACCACATTGACTGAATATGAGCCAGTCATGTTCATCTACGTCATTCGCTAATGTATGTTCACCTAAACAATCAAGCGCGGTACAAAGTGGGCCATAGAGTGTCATTGTTGTCCGTGAAGCCTGTGATTCACGCAATACTGTAACTGGGAAGTCTTGGTTTGTTACCGCAGGACGAAGCAGGTGATTAATCCCGCCTGATAAAATCACTTGCTGTTGGCCATAGTTTTCTTTTCGCTCAACCACAGGTGTTGCGTAATGACCACATTCACCTACGGCATAACGGCCTAATTCCATCCAAAGTTCTGCTACACCGGCTTGAGCTTTAATGCTGGCAAGGGTCTCGATAAGTGCTGACCAGTCTAATCGGTTGGCATCTTGAGTATAAGGGATGCCTAAGCCGCCCCCTAAATCGAGTATGTTAAGTTCAATGCGTAATGCACGTGCTAGTTGCTGTAATGGCTGGATCATAGCGCGCCAAAGCGCTGCCAGTTTGTCAGTGCTGAGCATGTTGCCCCACTGAAAAATATGCAAACCATCAACCTTAAGTGCTGGGTAGTCATTGACATTAAGCGCGTGCCACTCTTCACAACCAAGGCCAAAAGGAGTGAGGCTATCGCCACCAAGCGGGTTCTTTTCGCTGTCTGGCCAGCGAAGTTGTACACGCAATAATACTTGCAGTTGGCAGTTAGCTTTTGTGGCTTGCTCGTTTAGCCAACGGACTTGGTTAATGCTCTCGGCGACGAAAATACGCACACCTCGTGCAATAAAATGACTAATTTGTGCAGGGCTCTTTGCTGGCCCAGTGTTGAGCACGCGCTCGCTATTGATGCCTTGAGCAAGTACTTGCTCAAGTTCACCTTTACTCGCCACATCAAAATTAAACCCCGCACTGTCTAAACACTGAATAATGCGAGACAGGGGATTAGCCTTAACGGCATACCACAGTTTCACATCGGTTTGGGCAGTGAGTTGTTTTAAATGTGTCGTTAATTTATCAAGGTCATAGATAAAAAATGGCGTATCAAGGTGCGCTGAAACTTGTTCAACTGCTTGCTTGATGGGCGTGCTCAAAAAGCTCATTAACGTAAAACCTCTTCTAATAACAATGACGCGTCACTTTGTTCGTCACGGTATTTTACGATGAGCGCACATGACATGCTGAGGCCTTGCTCGCGAGCCCATGCATTGGAAGCAGGGCGAGAACCTGGGATCACAATAGCATACTCAGGGATTGGTTCGCCTTTTTCTAATTGGCGCTCATTCACGCAATCATAGACTGGAATGGTCGCAGACAAGCGGACTCCCGGTGCAAGCACTGCGCCTTTTTTAACGACAACGCCCTCTACAATCACACAACCTGCGCCGATAAATGCATCATCTTCAATAACCACAGGACTGGCACCAATTGGTTCAAGTACGCCACCTAACTGAACCGCTGCGCTCAGATGAACATTTTTACCCACTTGTGCACATGACCCTACTAAAGCGTGGCTATCGACCATAGTCCCTTCATCAATAAATGCTCCGATGTTTACATATGCGGGTGGCATAATGATCGTGCCCTTAGCAACGTGCGCACCTCGGCGAACACTGCTACCGCCAGGGACCATACGCACACCTGCATCTGCGGCAAAGCCTTGAGGGGCTAAATTGTGTTTATCAACAAATCCACCAGGAAACTCCGTGTTTGTGCCATTTTTAAAGGCCTCTAAAATGCCTTGTTTTACTTCAATATTGGCATGCCAGTTGCCATTCTCGTCTTGTGTTGCGGCACGTACTGTGCCCGATTCTAAGTTATTTAATAATGCTAACCAGCTCATGATAAAACCTGTTTTTAGTTCCAAGATAAAATTGTGTTGTTTGCGTGGGTGATGCTGTCTGTATGCTCAAGCTCTAAATGAGTCAGCGGTGGACGTAATTGCGGGGTGTTTATTCTACCTTGCAGGTGCATCAGTACTTTTACGGGAATTGGGTTTGCGACAGCAAATAAGCTTTGAATTGCGCTAGACCAATCGGTGAATAAATTGGGATGTTGACCACTTAAACTTCGTTTAACAAACTCATGAGTTTGACTTGGCCATGCATTCGCCGCCACTGACACTAAGCCTTTAGCACCCGCTTGCGCAAAATATGGCATCAGTGCATCGTCACCACTAAAAATGGCGAGCTTAGGTGAGGCCGTTCTAAAGCCTTCAAATTTGTCGATGTCACCACTGGCTTCTTTAAGTGCCCACAGGTTTTTATGATCGGCGAGGTTTTTAATGACGGTAGGTGAAATCTCAACAGCACTGCGTCCAGGTACGTTGTATAGCATACATGGGTGTTTACTCGCATTTAGTAAGCTTTCAAACCAATGAGTTTGGCCAATAACGCCAGGCTTTGCATACAGTGGTGAACCTAACAAGTAGCCATGAATAGGCAGTTGATTGCAGTACTCGACCCACGCAACTTGTTGCTTAAGGTTCATACCACCAACGGCAACCATAAGCGGTACGCTAGGGGTTAGCTGGCATACGTGCTCAACAATGGCTTGTTGTTCTTTGAGTGAAAGAGCAAGCCCTTCACCGGTACTGCCCAGCAATAAAATACCATTGTTGGCAGCTTGTTGTTCAGCCACAAGCTGTTCAAGGGCGATGTAGTCTACCTCGCCAGATTCAGAAAATGGCGTGATTAGCGCTGTCCATAATGGATAGTCGTTTAAATCAAAATTGTTGATCATCTCTCACGAACTTATAAGGTATTCGAAGAGTCAGTACGGAAACAATTGAATGGAGCCGCATGTCGTCATTCGAACAAGGTATAATTCGAAGAGCGAATGGGCTTAAAATAATAAAGACGCGACGGCTTTATTATACTAAGACCAGAAGCTCTCCACCAAACTTATCAATAGCATTGCTATTGTTGGTGACAGTCGCTGGGATTCAGCCCAGTCGCCCGAAATAAGCACCTCACAAACGGTGTTACTTCTCGGCGTTAATTTCCCCTCACGTATGATCAACAGAGTCTGTGCTCTTCCCATACGCTACCTGAATAACGCACCTCTTCCAGCCCTTTATGCTCGCTTTAACGTTAAAGCCAACATAATGAAATAGGGTATTGGCGCTGATTAAAGCATTTTAGCCTTCTAGGTGTCAAGGCGGTGGATTTGTTTTTTATTGACCAATTAAGCAATCGGGTTACGTATAACTTCGTTTTTACGTACACTTAGAACGAAGCAGACGAATTGGAAGAATGATGGAAAAGTTTACCGACATTTATCAACGAGCCGTTAAAAGAAAAGGCAGTGAAGAAATGCTGCATGCACTGTTATCAAACCCGCTCGATGATGCTGATATTGCTAACATAGCGGATGATTTATGGTTGGAGGAGTTCACTCGTAAGGTATTTCAAAGTGGATTCTATTGGTCTGTAATCAATAATAAATGGGCGGGGTTTCGTGAAGTATTTTGGGACTTTAGCGTCGAAAAACTATTGATGATGCCACCTGATATGCTCGAACAAAAAGCGATGGATGAGCGAATTATTCGCAATTTCAAAAAAGTGCAAACAATTCCTGAAAATGCTTACATGATCCATGAAGTCGCTGAAAAAAATGCAAGCTTTAGCCAATTTATTGCACAGTGGCCCAGCGACAACATTATTGGTTTATGGGCTTACTTGAAGAAGCATGGCGCACGCTTAGGCGGGAACACCGGCCCTTATGCGTTGCGCGCGATGGGAAAAGATACCTTTTTGCTCTCGCGAGATGTGGAAAGTTATCTTCGTGCTCATCAGCTCATTGATGGGGGATTGCAGACCAAAAAATCACAGCAAGCGGCGCAGAACTTTTTCAATGAACTACAGCAGCAAAGTGGTTATAGCCTGCAAGCACTGAGTCAATTAGTTGCTTATGGAGTGGGTGATAACCGAGTAGGCATTGCAACACCCTAAGGAATAATATGAAACTGCACACCCGATATACAGACATTAGTGATCTGTTAGCAATTGAAGACACCCCAACAGCGGTTTCTGACCCGAACTTATTGCTATTTAATGCTAATTTAGCCCGCGAGTTTGACATTAGCACTGACCCTGAGTTTTTAGCAAAACGTTTAAGTGGCTCAGAGGTAGATAACGCTGTAAAGCCTGTGGCGCTTGGCTATTCGGGTCATCAATTCGGTCATTTTTCGCCGCGTTTGGGGGATGGTCGTGCGCACTTGCTTGGTGCCATTGAAGATAAACATGGCGCATTATGGGATTTGCAATTAAAAGGTGCAGGTGCAACGGTTTTTTCGCGTGGGGGAGATGGTCGTTGTGCACTAGGCCCTGCCATACGTGAATATATCATGAGTGAAGCCTTGGCGGCCTTAGATATTGCAACTACCCGTTGCCTTGCTGTTGTAACGACTGGAGAAACTGTTTACCGACAACCCCCACGACCCGGTGCCGTTGTAACGCGTGTCGCGAATAGCCATATCCGTGTTGGTTCATTTCAATATTTAGCAACTCAGGGTGATATTGAAGGACTTGAAAAGTTAGTTGAATACGCAATTAGTTGTCATTTTCCTGATATTAAAAGTGAAGGTGAGCAGCGTATTACAGACTTTTTAGCGGCGGTAATCGATAAGCAGATTGAGCTTGTTGTGGGCTGGATGCGAATTGGGTTTATTCATGGTGTGATGAACACAGATAACACATTAATTAGTGGTGAAACCATTGATTATGGCCCGTGTGCAATGATGAATCAGTTTGATTTAGAAACAGTTTTTAGCTCTATTGACCACCAAGGACGTTATGCTTTTGGTAATCAACCAACTATTGCAAATTGGAATTGCGCGCGTCTTGCAGAAAGCTTATTACCGCTTTTTAAAGATGAGGAACGTGCGCTCAGTGAATTATCAGCGATTATAAATGGCTTTGCTGCTAAGTTTAACACGGCATTTGATACCATGTGGCGACTAAAGTTAGGTTTAGATGGCGAGCAGGCAGGCGATCAAGCATTAGTTTCAGAGTTACTCACTTTGATGAAACAACATAAACTTGATTACACGAACACATTTAATGCGCTGACAGAGTCATTACGAACAGATTTCCCGCTCCCGGGTAGTTTAAAAGAATGGCTTTGTAAATGGCGGTTAAGAATTTCGGGTGAAAGTTACGGAGTGATGCGCGCTGTTAATCCTGCAGTCATTCCACGTAATCATAATATTGAAATGATCTTGACTGAATATGAGCAAACGGGCACGAGTTCATCGATAGGTGAGTTGTTGAAAGTCTTAGAAAACCCGTATAGCTATGAAGAGCGATTAGCAGCGTGGTACCAGCCCCCTCATGATGGGGATAGTCATTACCAGACTTTTTGTGGTACTTAAGGGCGATGTTGAACAATATATTGCAGCTGTAAATGCTCATTTTTTAAAATCTAAGTGTTCGCCGATTGAGCAAGGTAGCTGCCAGTGATATGATTTATATCAATAAAATAGCACTAAAGTTTTGCTTTTTAACGAATATTTACAAATAAAGTTGCTTTCAACTTGTTGATTTAAAAATAACCAATATAATAGTGTAATTGGGAATGGACTTTAATCGGTTTTGAGGTCAGTAAATTAGGCGGAAAAAGCAGCTTTTGTCTGATTTTAACAAAGCGATCTAAAGGCATTGTTATGCAAAGTTATTTAGATAACCTATTATTATGGGTAATTGACTGAAATTACTCGGCAAGATATTTGTTCTGTACCGAGTGTGTTAAGTTTTGATTAACTATTAGTCGACTACTCTGTTTAAACTGATTGAGCTGGGATGACTTAGCTACAATTTTAATTGTGAAAATGGGAAGGAAACAATGAAATTAAAATCACTTACTATTGCTTTAGCATTAGCTGCAACTAGTGCATCAAGCTTCGCAGCCGAAAAACAAGGTTTTTATATCGGTGCATTTGGCGACTACTATGATGCGTCTTGGGAAAATGTTCGCGATTTCGCGCCAGGTGGCCTAGATGTTGATGACTCTACAGGTTGGGGTTTAGAGCTAGGTTATCGCTTCAGCGATTATTGGAGCGCTCGTCTTGAGTATGCTGATATGGATTTTGATTACAGCGTAGCTCTGAACGACGGCACGACTATGAGCGGTTCAGAAAGCGGTAAGCGTTACGGTATCGATGGTTTATATCACTTCGGTGGTGGCCCATTCTACGGTATCTTCGGTTTGAAAAACCTTGATGCAGTTGACGAAGACCTAATGTTCGCTAACCTAGGTGCTGGTTACCAACATTACTTCACTGACAATTTCGCATTTAACGCTGAAACGTCTCTATACCAAGGTCTTGACCGTGGTTATACAGATGTAGGCGCTAAATTAGGCTTAAGCTACATTTTTGGTGCTCAAGAATCTTCAGCTGAGCCAGTTGAGCCAGCTCCAACAGTTGTTCCTGTTGCTGTTGAGCCTGTAGACAGCGATGGTGATAACATCCCTGATGCTGACGACCAATGTGCTAACACACCGATGACTGATGCAGTTGACGGCACGGGTTGTACATTATACGAAGACCGTGAAGTAACGAAGAGCTTACTAATCACGTTCCCTAACAACACATCTAAAGTGTCTCAACAGTACTTAGATGACATCGCTAAAGCTGCTGCTTTCTTAAAAGAGCATCCAGGCACTAAAGTACTACTTGAAGGTCACACTTCATCTGTAGGTAAAGCTGACTACAACAAGTGGTTATCTAAGAAACGTGCTGATGCCGTTGCTAAGAAACTTATTGAAGATGGTATCGATGCAGAGCGTCTAACGACTGTTGGTTTAGGTGAAGAGCGCCTTAAAAACCCAGCTAATACAGCTGAAGCACATGCTGAAAACCGTCGTGTAGAAGCACACGTAAGCGTTATTGAGCGTGTAAAAGTAGAGCGTTAATAATTAACCTTTGCGACTAATTTTAAAAACCCAGCCAAGTGCTGGGTTTTTTATGGTTAAAATAGTGTGCTCATAAGGATAAGTCGTTAAGCCAATCTGCAAAAATACCTACCCCAGTTCACAATAACGCTTAACTATTGTGAGGTGCTAAATTTGTCGCTAGCTGCGTTAAAAATGTCTGATTTACGACTGCATTGATTGAGCTGGTAGAGCGATGCAAAAGCAATAGCTAAAAGCAGCTAAAAGACAAAATTTTGTCTTGTTATTATCGAGATTTTCTTGCCTTTAAATAATGCGCTTAATAAAGCGAATAGGGTTAAACGCACTGTTAATGACCGCTAAAGCAGATAGGAATGATTCTTAGTTAATAAATATTCATTTGAATAGCTTTTTTTTCTACCACTATTCATGTTATTTATAGTGAATATAAAGTGCCTAACCGCAGCATGGATTTTCATCTATACTTAAAAGCTTTATAATTAACCGTCAGAATACTATAAGTACTGGGTAATGATTGTATTTAGTTTAATACTACCGAGTACTCTCACGTCACCAAGAGGGCAATATTGTGCTACAAGAATATCGTAAACACGTAGAAGAACGTGCCGCGTTAGGTATCGTACCAGCGCCACTAGATGCTCAGCAAACGGCTGATCTTATTGAACTAATTAAAAACCCACCTGCAGGTGAAGAAGAGTTTATCGTTGATCTTCTTGTTAATCGTGTACCACCAGGCGTAGACGATGCTGCATACATCAAAGCTGGCTTTTTAGCGGCAGTAGCAAAAGGTGAAACAAGCTCACCATTAGTATCAAAAGAAAAAGCGGCAGAGCTATTAGGTACTATGTTAGGTGGTTACAACATCGCACCTATGATTGAACTTTTAGACGACGAAGCGTTAGCGCCAATTATCGTTAAAGGTTTATCAAACACATTATTAATGTTCGATGCTTTCTACGACGTAGAAGAAAAAGCGAAGGCTGGTAACGAATTCGCGAAACAAGTTATCGAGTCTTGGGCAAATGCAGAATGGTTTGTAAATAAACCAGCCGTTGCTGAAAAAATCTCTGTTACTGTTTTCAAAGTAACGGGTGAGACAAACACTGATGATCTTTCACCTGCACCTGATGCATGGTCTCGTCCAGATATCCCACTGCACGCTTTAGCTATGCTTAAAAACGAGCGTGACGGTATCAACCCAGACAAGCCTGGTGAAGTTGGTCCAATTTCACAACTAGAAGAGCTTAAAACGAAAGGGTTACCGCTCGCGTATGTTGGTGATGTAGTTGGTACGGGTTCATCGCGTAAATCTGCAACTAACTCAGTGCTTTGGTTCATGGGTGATGATATCCCTCACGTACCTAACAAGCGTGTTGGTGGTGTATGTCTAGGCGGTAAAATCGCGCCTATTTTCTTCAACACGATGGAAGATTCTGGTGCATTACCAATCGAATTACCTGTTGATGAACTAAACATGGGTGACCAAATCGATATCTTCCCTTACGAAGGTGTGGTTAAGCGTCACGGCACTGATGAAGTTATCTCAACGTTCTCTTTAAAATCAGACGTAATTCTTGACGAAGTGCGTGCTGGTGGCCGTATTCCACTTATTATCGGTCGTGGTCTAACAGACAAAGCGCGTGCATCTCTAGGTCTAGAAGCAGAAGATATCTTCCGCAAACCTGCTCTTGTTACTGACTCTGGCAAAGGCTTTACGCTTGCACAGAAAATGGTTGGTAAAGCATGTAACATGCCTGGCGTACGTCCTGGTCAATACTGTGAGCCGAAAATGACCACTGTTGGTTCGCAAGATACAACAGGTCCTATGACACGTGACGAACTTAAAGATCTAGCATGTTTAGGTTTCTCTGCAGACTTAACAATGCAGTCTTTCTGTCATACATCAGCATATCCTAAGCCAATCGATGTAAACACTCATCATACGCTTCCTGATTTCATCATGAACCGTGGCGGTGTATCACTTCGTCCAGGCGACGGTGTAATCCACTCATGGTTAAACCGTATGTTATTACCAGACACCGTAGGTACGGGTGGTGACTCGCATACGCGTTTCCCGCTAGGTATTTCATTCCCAGCAGGTTCGGGTGCGGTAGCATTCGCAGCTGCAACAGGTGTAATGCCACTTGATATGCCTGAGTCAATCTTAGTACGTTTCAAAGGTGAAATGCAGCCAGGTATCACATTACGTGACCTAGTACATGCTATCCCTTACTACGGTATTAAAGAAGGTCTTCTAACTGTTGAGAAGAAAGGTAAAATCAACGAATTCTCTGGTCGTGTACTAGAAATCGAAGGTGTTGAGCACTTAACAGTTGAGCAAGCATTTGAGCTTTCTGATGCGTCAGCTGAGCGTTCAGCGGCAGGTTGTACCGTTAAACTTTCTAAAGAATCTATCGCTGAATACCTTGAGTCAAACATTGTCATGCTTAAGTGGATGATCTCTGAAGGTTACGGTGATGTTCGTACTATCGAACGTCGTATTAATGCAATGCAAGAGTGGTTAGCGAACCCAGAGCTTATGGAAGCGGATGCCGATGCAGAGTACAAGCACGTACTTGAAATCGACCTAGCTGAAATCAAAGAACCTATTCTTTGTGCGCCAAATGACCCAGATGACGCACGTTTACTATCTGACGTTACAGGCGAGAAAATCGACGAAGTATTCATCGGTTCTTGTATGACTAACATTGGTCACTTCCGTGCTGCGGGTAAACTTCTTGATGGCTTCAGCGGTCGTATTCCAACTCAGTTATGGGTTGCTCCTCCAACGAAGATGGATAAAGATCAGCTTACTGACGAAGGTTACTACGGTATCTTTGGTCGTGTAGGTGCGCGTATTGAAACTCCAGGGTGTTCATTATGTATGGGTAACCAAGCACGCGTTGCTGATAAGGCGACAGTTGTGTCTACGTCTACTCGTAACTTCCCTAACCGTCTTGGTACTGGCGCAAACGTATTCTTAGCATCAGCAGAGCTTGCAGCGGTTGCTGCAATTCTAGGTAAACTGCCTACACCGGCTGAATATCAAGAGTACGCAGATAAGATCAACGCAACAGCAGCTGATACTTATCGCTACCTGAACTTCCACCGTATGCCTCAATACACTAAAAAGGCAGATCAAGTAATTGTTCAGCAAGCTGTGTAATAAGTAACTAATTGAGTTTTACTGTAAAAGGCCCGCATTATATATGCGGGCTTTTTTATTAACTTTTTGTCTCGTCCTGAAATGTGTTTACACATTTAGGACTTATTATGACCAAGTCAAATAATACACCGATCAAACGAACACAACGAGATTATTCATTAGGCTTTAAATTACAAGTTGTCGACGCTGTAGAAAAAGGCGATATGA
>NZ_JACDWU010000325.1:0-222 GCF_016464045.1 Pseudoalteromonas sp. bablab_jr011
TCAATAAGAGCATGTACTTGCTTGTCTTGCTCTCCAGTGAGCTTATCTATGTTATTTTCGATATCGCAGCCACTTAGTAATAAGCCGCAGATAATAATAGGAGAAAGCAAGCTAAGTACGTTGCGAGGTGTAAAAGTCGTGCCTGAGCCAAGGTATTTATCCATAAAAAAGAGTCCATGTACAGTGTGTCTGTTAACGGTACTTAAGTCAGTGTTAGTATGA
>NZ_JACDWU010000326.1:0-34420 GCF_016464045.1 Pseudoalteromonas sp. bablab_jr011
CAAGTATGGAACTGGATACGACAACACTGTTTATCCAATAGAGTGTTTTCGGGCTATGACGAAATTGTTGATGAAGTTTCAAAAGCATGGAATCACTTTATTTCAATACCGGAGCGAGTGATGAAGATATGTAATCGGGAACGGATAAAGTTGATTTAATCTTTATGCGGAATGGTATAACTTCTAATTTCTAACGTCTAATTCCTAGAAGAAATAGCTGAAAACAAAAAACCCAGCCGAAGCTGGGTTTTTGAAATTCTGATAAACGTAAATATTAACGTTTTGAGAATTGTGGACGCTTACGAGCTTTCTTAAGACCCACTTTCTTACGTTCAACTTTACGCGCATCACGAGTAACGAAGCCTGCTTTACGAAGTGTAGGACGTAATGACTCGTCAAACTCCATAAGTGCACGAGTGATACCGTGACGGATAGCACCAGCTTGACCAGTAGTACCACCACCTGAAACAGTGATGTGTAAGTCAAACTTTTCAGTCATTTCAACGTGCTCTAATGCTTGACGAACAACCATGCGAGCAGTTTCACGACCGAAGTACTCTTCTAGAGAGCGCTTGTTAATTACGATGTTACCAGTGCCTGGGCGTAAGAATACGCGAGCACTTGAACTTTTACGACGACCTGTACCGTAGTATTGATTTGCCATGATAGTGCTCCTTAAATGTCTAGAACCTGAGGCTGTTGTGCAGCATGGTTGTGCTCAGTACCCGCGTAAACTTTAAGTTTACGGTACATAGCGCGGCCTAAAGGACCACGTGGCAACATGCCTTTAACAGCTTTTTCGATGATCATTTCAGGCTTTGCAGCTTGAAGCTTGTCGAAAGTAGTAGACTTAAGACCACCTGGGAAACCAGTATGTGAGTGGTACATTTTGTCTTTTGCTTTATTACCAGTAACAGTAACTTTCTCTGCGTTGATAACGATGATGTAATCACCAGTATCTACGTGAGGAGTGTACTCAGCTTTATGCTTACCGCGTAGGCGACGAGCGATTTCAGTAGCGATGCGACCTAAAGTTTTACCTTCAGCGTCAACTACGTACCAGTCACGTTTTACTGTTTCTGGCTTAGCAACAAACGTTTTCATTTATTAAAATCCAATGTTTTTTAATTTAAAACCACAGGTAATTATTTTTTAATTACCGCTCTAAGTTGAATGCTTTAACCCCTTCGAGTTTAAGACTTTGCGCCATCAATTAGAGGCTAAACTAATATCTGGCAATAGAACGCAACGTGGCAGACGCGGGAGTATACCAGCACTTAAACCACATTGCTAGATGATGGTTGTTTTTTATTCTAAGAAATCAGAATGAATATTTACGCACTTAATGTGAGCACTGGCTTTTTTATCAACTTATAAAGAAAGCGTCATCTCAAGTGGCTAATTTCTGAAAACTCACAAAAAACAACTCAACAATGACTATGCTAAATGCTCTCGCGCTAAATATTCGAGCGACTGCATTTCTTGTAATCGGCTAATACAGCGCTTAAATTCAAAGTTTAAGTTACCTTCACTGTAAAGTTCAGTGATCGGTTTTTCTGCAGAAATAATAAGCGTCACATTGCGCTCGTAAAACTCATCAACCAATGCAATAAAACGACGTGCGGCATCGTCATTTGCTTGTCCTAATGCTTTTACATTCGAGAGTATGACGGTGTTGTATAAACGGCTGATCTCCATATAGTCGACCTGACTACGGGCTGTTTCACACAACTCGCTAAAGTCAAACATCACGATACAATCAGACACTTTACGGGTTTTTATCATGCGCCCTTCTATTTCAATAGCGGTATCTAAAATGCCGGGCTCAGGTGAAAGCTTATCAAAGTATTCAAATAAGTTTGCGTCTGCTTGCGCATCGAGCGGACTATGAAAAATTTCGGCCTGCTCTAAGGTCCGTAAACGGTAATCAACCCCTGAATCAACATTTACTATTTCAGTATTTGCTTTTACTAATTCAATTGCTGGTAAGAAACGCGCACGCTGCAAGCCATTTCTATATAGCTCATCCGGAACAATATTCGACGTTGCCACAAGCACAATACCGCGCTCGAACAAGGCTTCCATCAGGCCGCCTAGCAACATTGCATCCGTGATATCTTGTACAAAAAACTCATCGAAACAAATAATATCTGTCTCCGACTTAAAGATATCAGCAACGACGTTCAGTGGATTACTGGTGTTTTTTAACTTTTTAAGCTCATCATGTACACGGTGCATAAACCGGTGAAAGTGCACACGCATTTTACGCTCAGTAGGCAATGCTTCGTAAAATGTATCAACCAAATAGGTCTTACCTCTACCAACACCGCCCCAAAAATAAAGCCCTTTTATAGCTGGCGTGCTATCTTTAGAAAAGAGCTTGGCAAACCATCCCTTGGCGGCTGGCTTGTCAGCAGTTAAGTCATCATAGAGTCTTTGCAAATGACGAACCGCATTTTCTTGCGCTGCATCATGTACGAAGTCTTCACGTTGTAAATCTTGTTGGTATTTCTGCCAAGGAGTCATAGGTCGTTACAATAAAACACAGTTAAATTTGCACAGTATATTAACACGCATCGTATCTCAGGGTATATTAGCCCGCAGTATGATTTCACAATCAAATTAAGCATATTTTAATAAAGATTGGACTATAAATGCTTTTAAGGCATAAGTTTTAGTTATTTTTCCCAAAGGGGTGGATTTATGGGCACAATTACCTGGGTAGGTATTTTAATCATCGTTGCAATCGCAGCATTCTTTATTGGTGCATTTGTAACCAAAAAGCAATTTAAACAAGACGAGCTAGAGCATCAAGTAGAACAAGCCAACAATGCACTTGAACAATATCGTCAAGACGTTGCCGATCACCTTGCGAGCACTGGCAAACTGGTTTCAAAAATGAAAGACAACTACGATCAATTGCTCAATCATGTTGAAGAAACAAATAAGTTACTCCTAACAGATAAAAAGCAGCACCCTAATGAGCCGTTCTTTTCAAAAGAAACCACGGAGCAATTACAACATTCATTACAAGACCGCCAAAGCGATCGCTCAAACGCAGAAGCGCAGCCTGCCGACTATGTAGTAGGTGAAACAGGTCTATTTGCTGGTTCAAATAAAGTTTCAGAACATTCTAAAGCCTCTTGATGAACTTTTTTTTGACCCCATAGTCTTTAGATATAACAGCTTTATATCTAAACGAAGAAAAGGGCTGCTTATGCAGCCCTTTTTAGTTTTTGCTTTATCTCTGAAGTGGAGTAAACCCAGACTATGAAAATGAAATTATCTGTTATTAGTGCTGCTATTTTATCTACTAGCTTATTGTTAACCCCTGCAATTTCAATGGCCAAACTTCCGGTGGCTGTCAATGGTCAACAACTGCCAACGCTCGCACCAATGCTTGAACAGATCACCCCAGGCGTCGTGAGTATTCAAGTATCAGGGTCTAAAGAAGTCCGCCGTAGAGCAACCCCTTTCGATGACTTTTTTGGTGTGCCGCGTGGGGGCAGTCAAAAGCGTCAATTTAGTGGTCTTGGTTCTGGCGTGATTATAGATGCCGATGAAGGTTATGTAGTGACCAATAATCACGTTGTTGAAGATGCCGAAAAAATGGTGGTCACGCTTGAAGATGGCCGTGAGTATGAAGCAACAAAAATTGGCAGTGACAAAGAGTCTGATATTGCCTTGTTACAAATCGATGCTGAGGATTTAACCGCTTTAAAAATTGCAGATTCAGATAAGCTTCGCGTCGGTGATTTTGCTGTCGCGATTGGTAACCCGTTTGGTTTAAGCCACACTGTAACCTCTGGGATCGTAAGTGCCCTTGGCCGCAGTGGTCTAAATATAGAGGGCTATGAAGATTTCATCCAAACCGATGCTGCGATTAACCAAGGTAACTCGGGAGGCGCGCTTGTTAATCTAAACGGCGAGTTAATCGGTATTAACACCGCAATTTTAGGTGCCTCTGGCGGTAACGTGGGAATTGGCTTTGCCATTCCATCAACAATGATGAAAAACCTTGTTGATCAAATTATTGAACACGGTGAAGTACGCCGCGGCTCACTCGGTATTTCAGGCCGTCCGTTGGATGCAGGGCTTGCAAAAGCGCAAAAGCTTGATGTTAAGCAAGGTGCCTATGTCATGCAGGTAATGGATGACACCGCAGCGAGTAAAGCGGGCATAAAAGCCGGAGATGTTATTATTAGTGTTGATGGTACTGAGATCAGTGGCTTCCACGAACTACGCAGTAAAATTGCGACCCTAGGTGAAGGCAAAAAAGTGAAGCTCGGTATCTATCGTGATGGCAAAGTGAAAATAGTAAATGTCACACTTGATGGCGCCGCGACTTCTGTTTCAGCAGGTGAAGAAACACACCCTGCATTCCAAGGCGCAACGCTTGAAAACACGCAAAAGAGCGATGGGAAAGGTGTTGAAGTTGCCTCAGTAGAAGCACGTTCACCTGCCGCACGTGTGGGCTTAGAAGAAGGTGACGTGATCATGCAAGTGAACCGCCAACGTGTTGAGAATATTCGTGACATGAATAAAATTATCGAAAACACGCAAGGTAACATCGTACTCGGTGTGAAACGCGGCAGAGAGCTTGTTTTTGTTCTGATCCAGTAAACTTAATTGATAAATCATGAAAAAATAACAGCGGTGCTTGCCGCTGTTATTTTTTTTGTGCCATCATTAGGAGATTGCTCACTGATAATAAGAATATTGTGCTAAAACTATTTAAATTTATTCTTCCGCCACTTTTTACCGGATTAGGGATTGCTTTTTTGGTGGTGTTATTTAGCCCCAGTTTACGCAGCGCACTTTTTCCTAATGTAAACTTACCAGCCGCGATGTCGTCTGAGCATATGAGCTTTTCTAGCGCTGTGCAAAGAGCCGCTCCTTCGGTGGTGACCATCTTTTCTGAGAGCATTTCAAACCAACCGCGATACAAACGTCAAAACACGATTCAAGAGTTAGGATCTGGCGTGATTATGTCACAAGATGGCTACATATTAACCAATTACCATGTGATCAATAATGCGGACCAAATTATTGTGATCTTAACCGATGGCCGTCGCTTTTACGACGTTCAACTAATTGGTTTTGATACCATAACTGATTTAGCCCTCCTAAAAATAAATTCTGATCATTTACCTGTGATCCCCGTCAACGATAACTTCAAGCCCCGAGTAGGCGATGTTGTGCTCGCAATTGGTAACCCACTCAATTTAGGTCAAACAATTACCCAAGGGATTATTAGCGCCACCGGCAAACAAAAGATCACCGACAGCCCCTACAATAACCTATTACAAATGGATGCGGCCATAAATGTGGGGAACTCAGGGGGAGCATTAGTTAACTCACGAGGCGACCTTGTGGGTATCACATCAGCGCAATTTAAAACCCGTGAAAACTTAGATATTCAAGGTATCTTCTTTGCTGTTCCCTACTCTCTTGCAAAAGATATTATGGAAAAGCTAATTAAACATGGCCGTGTCGTCCGTGGTTATCTAGGCTTTACTGGAACCGCTGTGGACAGCACCGGAAAAGATGTAAGCGACAGCTACACTCCAGTAACGGGTATGCGTATAAATAACCTAGATCCCCTTGGTCCTGCATGGCAAGCGGGTATAAAAGAGCAAGATATTGTCATTAAAATTGCCGGATTATCGGTTGCAAACCCACAGCAAGTGCTTGAGAAAATAGGCAATACAGAGCCGGGTAAAGAAATTGAATTTGAGCTGTACCGTGATGGCAAGATTCTAAAAATAATGGTCACCGTCGCAGAACTCGAAACCAAGTTATAGCAATAAAAAAGGCCTATATAATATAGGCCTTTTTTAAACAAGCAGTGCTGTTCTTAACTCGAACGACGCTTAATATTAGCACCCAATGCACTGAGCTTATCTTCTATGCGTTGATAACCACGGTCAACGTGATAGATTCTATCAACGATTGTTTCACCTTGTGCCACAATCCCCGTCAGTATAAGACTGGCTGACGCACGTAAATCCGTTGCCATCACTTGTGCACCCGATAACCTTTCGGTATCACCACAAATCGCCGTGTTGCCCTCTAAGCGGATATTGGCTCCCATACGCTGTAACTCAGGGACATGCATAAAACGATTTTCAAATATCGTTTCGGTAATTGTTGCACTGCCCTTCGCCACAACATTAAGCGCGGTAAATTGTGCTTGCATGTCTGTTGGGAAGCCAGGATGTGGCATGGTCTTAATATTCACCGCTTTTAATTCACGGCCACGCATATCTAAGTAAATACTGTTATCGGTTACTTCTACGAATGCATTTGTCGCACGCAGTTTCTCAATAACAGGGTCAAGGCTATGGTGATCGGTGTTTTTACAAAGCACTTCACCACCGGCCATCGCAGCAGCAACCAAAAAAGTGCCCGTTTCGATACGGTCAGGTAAAATACTGTACTCGCAGCCTGACAGTGATTCGACACCTTCAACTTCAATTCGGCTCGTACCGGCTCCGGTTATCTTTGCCCCCATGGCAATTAAACAGTTAGCAAGGTCCATGATTTCAGGCTCACGTGCTGCATTCTCAAGCACCGTTTTGCCATCAGCCAGTGTCGCTGCCATCAATAAATTTTCTGTGGCCCCTACACTTACCATTTCCATGAAAATTTCAGCGCCTTTCAAACGACCGTCTACTTTGGCGTTAATGTAGCCGTTTTCTACTTTGATAACCGCCCCCATACGCTCAAGGCCTTGGATATGGATATCAACAGGACGTGCACCTATCGCACAGCCGCCAGGCAGCGATACTTGTGCTTCACCAAAACGTGCCACAAGCGGGCCAAGTGCAAGCACTGACGCACGCATTTGCTTTACTAACTCATACGGAGCGAGTGTTTTATTAACGGTTGCACCGTCGATAACCAGCGTATCTTGTTGCCATTCAACATTAGCACCTAAGGTCTTTAATAAAGCCTCTGTGGTACCAATATCGCGTAAACGAGGCACATTGCTAAAAGTACTTTTACCCTGCCCTAAAAGCGCAGCAAAAAGAATTGGAAGAGCGGCATTTTTAGCGCCAGAGATAGTAACTTCACCTGCCAGTGAGGTACCACCTTGAATAACGAATTGATCCATAAGTGGAGCCTACGACTATTGAGGTAAAATGAATTTTTGTTCGCGTTTCCATTCAGTGGGTGTGAATGCTTTAATTGACACCGCATGAATTGTACCGTCTGAGATAGTTGACATTAACGGGGCATACACCAATTGCTGTTTTTTAACGCGAGTCAAACCGTCAAAACACTCACCCACTGCAATCACTTCGTAGTGGCTACCATTTGCTTTAACAATGACTTCATCTAATTTTAGTTCGTCGCGTAATAACGTTTCGACTTGGCTTGTTTCCATAAATCTCACTCAAATAAGTTTGTGACCTGCCCCAACTGCATTAACTTTTGCAATTGCTCAGGTGTATTTTGCAGTTCAAGGCGAATACCTTGCTGCTTTAATTCTGCGAAAGAGTGAATTAACCAAGCTAAGCCCGCTGTGTCAACCCTCGATACATCAGAAAGGTCAAAATACCATGTTTTATGCTTAGATTCTGGCTTAGCGTTAAGAAGGCGTTCATGGCCGATTGAATTTCGAGTCAGTTCACCACTGACTCGAAACTGGTTATCTTCAAGCTGAGTAATCGATATTTTACTCATCACCACCTTCGCCTCTAAACTGAACAGGTAGCTGGCTCTTTTGCTCAAGTAAGTCACTCACATACTCAATACCTTGCTGGCGAAGGATACCTTGCATTTCGCTTTGCTTAGCATCAAGTAAACTGATGCCTTCAGCAATCATATCGTATGCACGCCAATTTCCATCTCTGTCTTCGCGTACTTTAAAATCGATTTTAATATCAGGTTTACCTGGTTCAACAATCTTCGTTTTTACAACGACAACATCTTGGCCTTTAAACGGCTGCGCAGGTGCAAACTCGACACTTTGATTGGTGTACTGAGTAAACACACCGGCGTATGTGGCGATCAAATATTTTTGAAATACATCGATAAAGCGCTGAAGCTCTTTAATCGCTTTGGCTTTTTCTTCTTTATCTTCAATCGCACGCACTTTTGAGACATGATTACCTAATACACGCAATGCCGCGTATTTGTAATCAATGTAGGGCATTAACTCTTCTTCAACAATGGTACGAAGATACTCTTTGTCTTTCTCTATTAGTGGTTGATCGTTGGTGATTCTTGCAAAAGTGTTATCAGACACTTTACGCACCATTTTATAAGGGTCTTTTAAATCAACCGCGGGTTCAGCGGCCTGTGTATTAAACGCAAATACCACAGCCAAACAGATTAAAAATTTCTTAAACATAATTATTCACCACCCTGGTTGAATAAGAACTGACCAATCAACTCTTCTAATACTAACGCTGATTTTGTATCGGTAATAAAGTCACCATCGGCGAGCGCTCTACTTTCAACACCGAACAAATCATCCAATCCTGCATCTTGCTCATCCACAGTCACATTTTCACCCATACAACGTTGTTCAGCAGATTGCGGTGCAATAACAGGATTAATCCCCAAATACTGCTCACCCAAAATCCCTGATGTTAAGATAGAGATAGACGTTGTGTCTGAAAACTTACATAAATAATTGGCGTCAATGGCCATATTAACCACTGGCACAAACTCTTTTGGGTGAATTGAAATAGACTCAACACGTCCAATCACCACGCCCCCGACTTTAATTGGGGCACGGGCTTTTAAAGAGCCAATATTTTCAAACTTTGCATTCAGTTGGTAAGTTTCACCGTTACCACTAATGCCAGCGTTAGCCACTTTAAATGCTAATAAAGCAAACGCAGCAATACCAAGGGCTACAAAAAAGCCAACTAAAATTTCTAATTTCCGTGAATTCATCTTTATACCCTAATTAGCTGGTAAACATTACCGCTGTTAAAATAAAGTCAAAACCTAAAACTGCCAGTGACGAGTGCACAACGGTTTCTGTTGTCGCTTTGCTGATCCCCTCAGAAGTAGGAATACAGTCATAGCCTTTGTAAAGCGCAATCCACGTCACAATCATGGCAAAAACAAAACTTTTAATCATGCCATTTACAATGTCTTCTTGAAATGACACTTGTGATTGCATAATCGACCAGAAACTACCTGAGTCAACACCTAGCCAATCAACCCCCACTAAATGCGCCCCAATAATAGCGACGGCAGAAAAAATAAGAGCCAACAATGGCATGCTTATAAAACCCGCCCAAAAACGCGGTGCAATAATGCGTTTCAGTGGGTCTATCGCCATCATTTCTAAGCTTGATAATTGTTCTGTGGCTTTCATTAAACCAATTTCAGCGGTCAGCGCACTGCCTGCTCGACCTGCAAATAACAAAGCGGTGACAACAGGCCCTAACTCACGAAGCAAACTCAGCGCCACTAAAGGACCTAAACTGTCTTCGGCGCCATAGCCAACTAATACGGTGAAGCCCTGCAGAGCGAGCACCATACCGATAAATAAGCCAGATACCATGATAATGAGTAATGACTGTGACCCGACCATATACAACTGGCGGATCAGTAATGGCGTGCCTTTTTTAACGTTTGGCACACTCACCAAAGCGCCAAACAGCATTTGCGTAGAGCGACCAAGCGCAGCAAAACGCCCTAGCGTTTTGTGACCTAACCTCTGTAATAGATCAAGCATGGTGTACCCCTAACAACTCTTCTTCATACGCAGGAGCAGGATAATGAAATGGGACAGGACCATCCGACAACCCTTTTAAGAACTGCTGAACAAGCTCTGATTGATGATTTAGCATTTGCTCAGGCGAGCCTTCACCAATCACGCCTTGATCAGCAATAATAATGACATGATCAGCAATACTGAGTACCTCTGTCACATCGTGCGTCACAATTAATGAAGATAAACCTAACACTTGGTTTAATGACTTTATTAATTTAACCAACACCCCCATTGAAATTGGGTCTTGGCCAGCGAATGGCTCATCATACATGATAAGTTCGGGGTCAAGCGCAATAGAGCGCGCTAACGCCGCACGGCGTGCCATTCCTCCAGATAACTCTGAAGGCATTAAGTCTTGCGCACCACGCAAACCAACCGCTTGTAATTTCATGAGCACGACAAGGCGAATAAGATCTTCACTAAGTTGAGTATGTTCACGCAAAGGAAAAGCGATATTGTCAAATACAGACATATCGGTAAATAAAGCGCCGCTTTGAAACAGCATACTCATTTTGGTTCGGGCAGCGTAAAGCTCCTTGCGCGACATGCTTGGAATACTGTTGCCCTCAAATAAAATGTCACCAGAATCAGGCTTAAGTTGACCGCCAATTAAACGCAACATGGTGGTTTTACCAATGCCGCTGGGTCCCATGATAGCGGTTATTTTGCCTTTCGGAATGTTAAAACTCATATTTTTATATATGATTCTATCGCCCCGTGAAAAGGTTACATCCTTGATTTCTACTATTGATTGCGACAAGTCGCTCTCCATAACTTTTTTCACTAGTTCTGCCATTTTAAGGGTTTTTTAGTCAAGATGGAAAAAACAAATCGTAAAATTTTGTAATATTTACTATCAAATGAATCTAAGACTAATAACGTATGGCTTAACCCCCGCTTAAATTAAGATTGTAACAACACCGCCCTTAATCATTGCCAGCTCATTCTTTTACTTATACTTTCAGGTTCGGTTTTGTTACTATTTGCAGTCATCTGTTTAAGTAATATTGGCGTATCACAATGGTGACTTCTTTTGTCATTTTAATTATTGGTTTTGCAGCACTCGTTTGGAGTGCCGATCGTTTTGTTTATGGGGCAGCCGCGCTGGCAAAAAATATGGGGATCCCCACCCTAATTATCGGTTTAACGGTTGTGGCTATGGGGTCATCAGCACCTGAAATGATGGTGTCGGCATCTGCAGCACTTGCAAACAAAACAGATACCGCTGTCGGAAACGCTATTGGCTCTAATATTACCAACATTCTGCTTGTACTGGGAGTCACGGCCCTATTACGTCCTCTGTCTGTTTCTTCAATGACGCTAAAACGCGAAATGCCACTTGTGTTAATCGTATCGATTGGCGCGTGGTATGTATTTTCAGACAACTATTTTTCATTCGCCGAAGGGATTGCTTTAATACTTGCTTTTGCCGTATTTATTGCCGGATTAGTGATCATTTCATTGCGAGCAAAAAATCAAGATGACCCTTTTGTTAGTGAAGCCTGTGAAGATGTGCCCGATAATGTCAGCACGCGTTCGGCAGTATTATGGCTTGTGGTCGGCATGATTTTGCTACCAATTAGCTCACACTTTCTAGTGGGTTCGGCGGTTGATATTGCCAAATATTTTGGTCTTTCTGATCTGGTTATTGGTTTAACAATTATTGCTATTGGTACCAGTTTACCTGAGCTTGCTGCCTGTATTGCAGGTGTCTTAAAAAATGAAGACGATTTAGCACTGGGCAACATTATTGGCTCAAATATTTTTAATTTGCTGGCTGTACTGCCACTGGCAGGTATTATTAATCCATCGGTTATCGACCCATCAGCCGCTAACCGCGATGCACTTATTATGATAGCGGCCACCATTGTGTTAATTGCCATGTCATTGAACTTAAAAGGTGCACGTCGTATCAATAGAATTGAAGGTGGCTTTTTGTTAGTCGCATTTATTGCATATCAAGGCTATATTTTCAGCCAAATAGGATAATCAATGACGCAACATAGCTTTATCGCGCAAGGCAAGCGCGTACTCGAAATTGAAGCGCAAGCATTAAAAGAAATTGATCAATACATTGACCAGCATTTCAATAATGCCTGTCAATTAATGTTCCAATGTACTGGGCGAATTATCGTTATTGGCATGGGCAAGTCAGGCCACGTAGGTAATAAAATTGCTGCCACACTCGCCAGCACAGGAACACCTGCATTTTTTGTTCACCCAGGTGAAGCAAGCCACGGTGACCTTGGTATGATTACCCGTGATGACGTGGTTATGTGCATTTCAAATTCAGGGGAAACGAGCGAAGTTGTCAGTATTATTCCTGTCATTAAGCGCATTGGCGCAAAAATGATTTCGCTAACAGGTAACCCAGACTCAACAATGGCCACGCTTTCTGACGTACATGTGTGTATTAAAGTAAGCAAAGAAGCGTGCCCACTGGGCCTTGCGCCAACAGCCAGCACAACGGCAACGCTAGTCATGGGCGATGCAATGGCTGTAGCACTGCTTGAGGCAAGAGGTTTTACAGCAGACGATTTTGCACTTTCTCACCCAGGCGGAAGCTTAGGAAAACGTTTATTGCTTTGTCTTAGTGATGTTATGCACGCCGGTGAGGCCACTCCCATTGTTAATGAATCGCAAAGTATCAAAGATGCATTAATTGAAATGTCGGCTAAAGGCCTCGGTATGACTGCAATTGTTGGTGATGACAACACACTATCGGGACTTTTTACTGATGGTGATTTACGTCGTATTTTAGAGCAACGGGTTGATATTCACAGCACCGCAATTAGCCAAGTAATGACTCGCTCATGCACAACTGCACACGCTGATATGCTGGCCGCAGAAGCGCTTAATATTATGGAAAGTAAACGTATTAATGGTTTGATTGTAATCGACAAAAGCAACACCCCCATTGGCGCGCTTAACATGCAAGACCTTTTAAAAGCAGGAGTACTTTAAGCATGACATTTGCTGAGCTTTACCAACCAGTAAGCACAGACGTGAGTCAACGTGCTCAAAAAATAAAACTGCTTATTTGTGATATTGATGGTGTTTTTTCAGATGGCCGTATTTATTTAGGCAATCAAGGCGAAGAGCTTAAAGCTTTCAATACAAAAGATGGATTCGGCATTAAAGCCCTTATCAATAGTGGTTTTCAGGTGGCCGTTATCACGGGACGCCATTCACAAATAGTTCAGCAGCGAATGACTAGCCTTACGGTACAACATATTTATCAGGGCCAAGAGAATAAGCTCATTGCTTATCAAGAGTTAAAAGATAAACTTAGCTTAACAGATGAGCAAATTGCCTATATTGGTGACGATGGTCCAGACTTACCGGTTATGGAAAAAGTCGGATTTGCCGTTGCTGTTAATGATGCTCATCCATTAATCAAAAAACTGGCTCATTACACCACCCTGTTACCTGGTGGCTTTGGAGCTGTGCGTGAACTAACTGATTTATTAATGCTAGAAAATGGCAAACCGCTAACTAGCGATGGAACGAGCGCATGAATATAGCCCGTATTTTACTAAGTGTTGTTTTTGTTTGTAGCATGGTTTGGTTATGGTATCCGTACTTTAATCAACCGACAAACACAGTGCTCAGTGAAGACGAGATTATCGCTACACCTGATTATACCGCAATCGCATTAAAGCAAACAGCCTATGATGATCAAGGTAAAATCAGTCATAAAGTGGCCGCTGCTAAAATGGAGCTGTATCAACAGCTCGGGTTCACCTTTTTTGAGCAACCCATTTTCACCATTTACGGTGATCAGCAAGTTTGGCAAGTAAAAGCCAAAGAAGCCACGTTATATGAAAACGATCAGCTTGTATTCGAAGGGGATGTAGTTGCTAAAAACCTTACCCATAATGGCATGATCGAAGATATTAAAGCTGAGAACATTAACATCGACATTGACAAAATGACCATGTTTTCTAAGCAACCTGTCACGCTGACAGGACCGAATTTAAAAATTACCGGTAAAGGTTTAAAAGCCGATTTAAAAGCCGAAATTGTTGAGTTAACTAACCATACACGAACCATATACTATGACCAATAAACTTAAGAAATTACTCCTGATCCCAAGCTTATTGATTGCGTTTTCTGGCGCAGCTGCTGAGCAGGCTGGCACACCAATCAGCATTAGCTCTGATCGCCAAGAAGGTCAGCTAAAAAATGGCATTGGTATCTTCGAAGATAATGTCGAGATCATACATGGTAACCGTCGTATTACAGCGGATCGACTCGAAGCACATGCAGGTGAAGTTGAAGGCACGGTTGAATTAATTATTGCCACAGGAAAGCCCGCTTACTTTGAAGAAAAACAAGCTGACGGCACTATTATGAGCGCCAGTGCTGAAGAAGTTCGTTACGATGTTGCTAAACGCTTATTAACACTCGTTGGCAATGCACAAGTGACTCAAGCAGGCCAAAAAGTCAGTGCCAAGAGCATTACATACGATATGGAACAGCAACTGATAAGTGCCGAGAAAGATGAAAACTCGACCGATCGTGTACACACTATTTTAGTGCCTGTTGATAACAAAAAGAACGATGAAGGCCAGCCATGAGCACACTAAAAGCAGAGCTATTAGCTAAAAGCTATAAGGGTCGCCAAGTTGTAAAAAATGTAGGCCTTGAGGTAGAAGCTGGCAGCATTGTCGGTTTACTTGGGCCAAATGGCGCAGGTAAAACAACCACCTTTTACATGATTGTGGGATTAGTGCCCAGTGACAAAGGTAAAATAAGCATTGATGATAACGACATCACCTTATTGCCAATGCACAGCCGCGCTCGCTTAGGTATTGGCTATTTGCCACAAGAATCATCGATTTTTAGAAAACTGACTGTTTATCAAAACTTAATGGCCATTTTAGAGACCCGTAAAGATCTCAATAAACAAGGCCGCGAAGAAACACTTAACAGCTTACTTGATGAATTTAGCATTCAACACATTCGTGACAGCCAAGGTATGGCATTGTCAGGGGGTGAACGCCGTCGTGTTGAAATAGCACGCGCACTGGCCGCTGACCCTAAATTTATTTTGCTCGATGAGCCTTTTGCTGGTGTTGATCCTATTTCAGTGTTAGATATAAAGAAAATTATTGAGCACTTAAAAAATCGTGGTATTGGTGTATTAATTACTGACCACAATGTGAGAGAAACCCTTGATGTTTGTGAAAAAGCCTACATTGTTTCTCATGGGGAGCTAATTGCATCAGGTACACCTGAACATGTGTTAGCCGACCAAACTGTACGCGATGTGTATCTAGGCGAGCAATTCAGGCTTTAAATACGCCACCGACTAGAGCATCTGCTAGACTTATAACAATGACAATAAATCAAATAAATAGTTAACGGCATCGTGCTATTGTTTGATAAGACTAAAAAGGATTGTTAGGGATACATGAGGCAATCATTACAGCTGCGCATGGGCCAGCAACTTACAATGACTCCACAACTGCAACAGGCTATCCGTTTGTTGCAGCTCAGTACATTGGATCTCCAGCAAGAAATTCAAGAAGCGTTAGACTCTAACCCTTTGCTTGAAGTTGAAGAAGCAGATTATGCAGAAGAGAGTATTGGCAAGAACGAGCAAAAAGCCGAATCTGACGATACCCAACTAAGCGCGTCGGCTGACGAAGCTGCGAGCGAGTACGAGCAAGAAAGCAGTGATGCCCTCAACAAAGACACCGTAAGTGACGACTTAGCAATGGATGTTACGTGGGATGAGTACATGAGTGCTGCCCCATCAAGTTCCTCAGGTCCAATGCCTGAAGATGAATCAATTTACCAAGGCGCATCAACCGAAACTCTCCACGAATACCTAATGTGGCAGTTACAACTAACTCCATTCAGCCCAACAGACGAAGCGATTGCCGTTGCGATTGTTGAGGCAATTGATGATTCGGGTATTTTAACCGTAAGCTGCGAAGACATTGTTGAAAGCTTCAATCAAAATAACGATGAAGAAGAAATCGAACTTGATGAAGTCGAAGCTGTCTTAAAAAGAATCCAATTATTCGATCCTGTCGGTATTGGCGCCCGTAGTTTACAAGAATGTTTGTGTATTCAATTACGCCAATTCGATGCTGACACCCCCTATTTAGCTGAAACTAAAATGGTGTTATCAGAACATATTGAATTATTAGCGAGTCGTGACTATCGCACTTTGATGAAAAAGACTAAGCTTAAAGAAAGTGAGCTGAAAGAAGTCATGACATTGATCCACAGCTTAAATCCAAAGCCTGCGGATACAATTGTTAGAGAAGAGTCTGAATACGTGATACCCGATGTATCCGTAAAAAAAATAAAAGGCCGTTGGGTAGTTGAACTAAACCCAGACTGCATGCCGAAAATCAGAGTGAATAGCCACTATGCGGCGATGTCACGTTCTGTAAAATCAAGCAGTGATAGCCAATTTATTCGCTCTCATTTACAAGAAGCAAAATGGTTTATTAAAAGCTTAGAAAGCCGTAATGACACGTTATTAAAAGTGACTAACTGTATTGTTCAACAACAACAGGCTTTCTTTGAACATGGTCCTGAGGCCATGAAACCCATGGTATTAAATGATGTCGCAGAAATGGTCGAAATGCATGAATCAACAATTTCGCGAGTAACAACACAAAAATACATGCATACCCCGCGGGGAATTTTTGAGTTGAAATATTTCTTCTCCAGCCATGTAAGCACTGAAAATGGGGGTGAGTGTTCATCTACGGCAATTCGCGCTTTAATCAAAAAGCTAATCGCCGCAGAAAACACAGCTAAACCATTGAGTGATAGCAAAATTGCAGATATATTGGCTGAGCAAGGAATTAAAGTAGCTAGACGGACAATAGCAAAATATCGAGAGTCTCTAGCAATACCTCCGTCGAATCAGCGTAAGAGTCTGATTTAGACGTTTTACATAGAAGGAAAATGCTTATGCAACTAAATTTAACTGGTCGTCATGTAGAAATCACAGATTCATTAAGAGACTATGTAAACACCAAGTTTGCGAAACTAGAAAGGCATTTTGACCACATTAATAATGTTCATGTCATTCTAGATGTAGAAAAACTAAGCCAAAAAGCAGAAGCAACTTTACATGTAAACGGAGGCGAGTTATTTGCCTCTACTGAACACCAAGATATGTATGCAGCCATCGACTCGTTAATCGATAAACTTGATCGTCAAGTAATTAAACACAAAGAGAAATTAGCTCGACACTAAATTATGAAACTTAGTTCACTTACTAACCAGGACTGCAGCAAAGCTGCGGTCCTTTTTAATAGCAAAAAAAGAATTCTCGAATTTATCAGCGAACTGGCTCATGAGCAGCTCCCTCATTTATCTCAGCAAGATATACTCAATGCCCTATTGAACAGAGAAAAATTGGGCAGCACGGGTATTGGCCGAGGTATTGCGATTCCACATGGTCGTATGAGCGGTGCAGATCAGCCACACGCATTTGTAATTGTGAGTGAGTCACCTATAAATTTTGATGCAATTGATAATCGTCCAGTGGATATTTTTGTCGCACTCATCGTACCAGATGGTGACTGTCAGCTTCATCTAAAGACCTTATCAACAATTGCTGATAGACTTAAAGACAAAGAATTTTGTAAACAGCTACGCAGTGCTAAAACAGATAGTGATCTGTTTAAAGTCATTGCATCAGAGGCATAAATGGAATTAATTATTATCAGCGGTCGCTCTGGTTCAGGTAAATCAGTCGCTTTACGAGTACTTGAAGACTTAGGCTATTACTGCGTTGATAATATTCCTGTAAACCTGCTTCCTTCGTTAGTACGCAGTGTGTCAGATAATTACGACAAAATTGCTGTAAGTATCGATGTGCGTAACCTGCCGAAAGAACAGCAAGAATTTAACGATATTCTTGAGTATTTACCGGGCTTTGCAAAACCTACGTTGTTTTATTTAGATAGTGATGATCAAACACTGATCAAACGATTCTCTGAAACACGCCGCTTACACCCATTATCGATTGACTCGCTGCCGCTTGATTTAGCGATTAAACAAGAAAAAGGATTACTGGATGTTTTGATCACCCGTGCCGATTTTATGATTGATACGACCGATCTCAGCGTGCATCAGCTTGCCGAATCTATTCGCGAAAAAATACTGGGTAAAAAAGACAAAAAGCTCATTATTACTTTTATGTCGTTTGGCTTTAAGCACGGTATTCCAAAAGAAGCTGATTACGTATTTGATGCTCGCTTTTTACCGAATCCACACTGGGAACCGGATCTAAAACCACTGACAGGCTTAGACCAACCAGTAAAAGATTACCTTGCTAGTCACAGCATAGTGCAAAAGTTTACATGGCAAATTCAAACCTTTGTACAAACATGGCTCCCTCACCTAGAGCGAAATAATCGCAGTTATTTAACCATTGCGATTGGCTGCACAGGTGGACAACATCGCTCAGTTTACTTAGCGCAAACCATTGGTGAGAGCTTTTCGAAAAGTCACGCAAACGTGAAAATACGCCACCGCGAGCAAGATACCCAATAGGCAACGACGATGCATGCTGAAGACACTTTTTTAATCCAAAATAAGCTAGGTTTACATGCACGAGCAGCCACGGTTTTAGCACAACTTGCACTGCAATTCGATGCTAAAATAACCCTTTACCAAGACGATAAAGAAGCCGAAGGCGATAGTGTATTAGCCTTAATGTTACTCGAGAGCAGCCAAGGCAAAGAAGTCCGTGTGGTGTGTGAAGGCCCCGATGCTGACGCAGCACTCAATGCAATAGGCGAATTAATTGCACAACGCTTTCATGAACAAGAATAGCATTTGCTAAGCCTTGACTGTTTACGTTAAACTTGCATTGGGTATTTAAAATTCCTGTTAAATATCCTACTTTTATATCGCTCGCTTCTCTAAAATACATTTTTCTTAGTAAATTTATCTCAGTGCGGCGATATCCCTGCAAATACTAAATTTAGCAACTATGCTGTATTTGCTGAGTCAGATTTTAAGCTATTTTTTCAGTTGTAAGGACGCCAATGCCAGAAGCCTTTGAACAAGATTACCCGCTACAACAACTAAAACAGGTGACCAAGTCACTCAATAGTGGTCAATTTGTTCAAGTGCGCGGCATGTTAGCAAAAACAGCACCGTGTGATACCGCACTCCTTTTAGAATCATCTCCGCATAAAATTCGCCGTATGCTTTGGCAGCTGGTAGACCCTGATGTGCGTGGTGACGTATTAGAAGAGCTCTCAGAAGATGTACGTTTAGGCATTATTGCCCAAATGGAACCTGAGCACATTGCTGCCGCAACCGAAGACATGGACGACGATGATTTAGGTGAGGTTCTTCGTAGCCTACCTGATACAGTCTACCAAGACGTTGTCGGCGCCATGGACTCGCAAGATAGAGAAAGAGCCACCCAAGCCCTGTCTTATCAAGAGCGCTCAGCTGGTGCCTTGATGAACAGCGATACGGTAACCATTCGCCCAGACGTCACACTAGATGTTGTTTTACGCTATCTGCGTTTACGCGGCGATTTACCTGAAGGCACCGATGATTTATACGTCGTTGATAAACATAATTGCTTTTTAGGGGCATTATCTTTAACGACGTTGTTGACCAATCCCTCAGATAAAGTGGTTCGCGACCTGATGGATGAAGACTGTGAATCTATCTTAATATCGATGGATGAAAGCGACGTGGCACAATTATTCGAACGCCATAACTGGATTTCAGCCCCCGTTGTAGATGATAACGCGCACTTACTAGGGCGTATTACCATCGATGATATCGTTGACGTTATCCGTGAAGATGCCGAACATAGCTTATTAAGCTTAGCGGGTCTTGATGATGAAGAAGATACTTTTGCTCCCGTATTGAAAAGCTCGCAGCGCCGCTCTATTTGGCTAGGAGTCAACTTATTAACTGCTTTACTCGCTGCAATAGTCGCTAGTTTTTTCGAGAATACATTAGCTATCTTACCTATTCTTGCTGTACTAAATGGTATTGTTCCCTCAATGGGAGGCGTAGCAGGCAGCCAAACGCTTACACTTGTTATTCGTGGTATTGCTGTTGGCCATATAAACCAAACTAACCAACGCTTTTTATTACTCAAAGAGCTCGCTATCGGCGCGCTAAACGGGGTAATTTGGTCTATTTTAATTGCGGGTGTTGTCGCGCTGTGGCAGTGGGACTTTAAACTCGGTGCGGTGCTTGCCTTTGCTATGTTCATGAACTTAGTGGCAGCCGGTATTGCAGGAGCCAGTATTCCGCTTATTTTAAAGAGAATGAAAATTGACCCTGCATTAGCAGGCAGCGTAGTGCTTACGACGGTGACAGATATAGTGGGTATTTTTGCCTTTTTAGGCACTGCGACTTGGTTACTTATTTAAACTAAAAACGGCCCTTGTGGGCCGTTTTGCTTTGTATAATCTATGTTGCTCGTTGCTTATTTTTACCAACACGCGGTTTGGTGTTCGCCTTCTTAAATTGGCTAAAACCTGTGTGGCGGGTTAGTGCAGCTCGGCCTGTGCGCCCTTTCCCTTTAGCGGCCTTTTCATTGCGCCCTTCCTCAGGAACTAAACAATGAGGGCCTTTACCAATGAGATTCGCTTTACCCATTTTTTTAAGAGCTTCACGGATCATCGGCCAACCTGCCGGATCATGGTAACGCAAAATTGCCTTATGCAGACGACGCTGACGTGCCCCTTTTGGAACAGGTACTTGCTCCGTGTTATTTTTAATATTACGCAACGAGTTCATCTCGGTATGATAGATTGTCGTCGCATTCGCCATGGGTGAAGGATAAAAGTTCTGAACTTGATCAAGCTTAAAGTCATTCGATTTTAACCACAGCGCCATATTCACCATGTCTTCATCTTTGGTGCCTGGGTGAGCTGAGATGAAATACGGGATCAAATACTGCTTTTTACCTGCCTCTTTCGAGTATTTATCAAACAACTCTTTAAACTTGTCGTAAGCGCCCATACCTGGCTTCATCATTTTCGATAACGGGCCATCTTCGGTGTGTTCCGGTGCGATTTTCAAGTAACCACCAACATGGTGAGTGACCAGCTCTTTAACATAGCGAGGGTCTTCAACGGCTAAATCGTAACGCACACCCGATGCAATTAAGATCTTTTTAATCCCTTTTACATCACGTGCTTTTTTATATAACTCAATCGTCGGCGTGTGGTCGGTGTCCATATGTTTACAAATATCAGGGTAAACACACGATAAACGACGGCATGTACTTTCTGCTTTTTTACTCTTACAACGTAATTTATACATGTTCGCTGTTGGGCCGCCTAAGTCAGAGATAACCCCTGTAAACCCTGGCACCTTGTCACGAATTTGTTCAATTTCGTCAATGATAGATTGCTCTGAGCGACTTTGGATAATACGTCCTTCATGTTCAGTAATCGAACAAAATGAACACCCACCAAAACAGCCTCGCATGATATTCACGGACGTTTTGATCATCTCGTAAGCAGGAATTTTTTCATCACCATAACTTGGATGTGGAATACGTTGATATGGCAAACCAAAAACGCCATCCATCTCTTCTGTTTCAAGCGGAAAAGCCGGCGGATTAACCCAAATAGAACGATCGCCATGGCGCTGAAATAATGCACGTGCACATCCGGGATTTGTTTCTTGGTGTAAAATACGTGATGCATGCGCATACAAAGGCTTGTTTACACTTACTTGCTCATAAGCTGGCAACTTAACATAGGTTTTTTCCCAAGGCTTAGGACGCGCAGGCTGAATTGTTATCGGCTTTGCCGCCTCAGCACTTAAATCAATACCGGCTTGTTTAAATTCAGATTTACTGCAGCCAACATCATCCGCACCATACGGATTAGGGATCGGGTCAATTTTGCCAATTTTATCGATGGCTGTTGAATCACTGCCGCGCCACCCTGGTAATGGCTCTTTACGAATAACCGCGGTACCACGAATGTCTTGAATTGAATCGACACTCTCACCGGCTGCAATACGATGAGCAACCTCGACCAATGGACGCTCAGCATTACCGTAGATCAAAATATCAGCTTTGGCGTCGAACAATATGCTTCGGCGCACTTTTTCTTGCCAGTAATCATAATGCGCAATACGGCGTAAACTCGCTTCAATACCACCAATCACTAATGGCACATCTTTATACGCTTCACGACAACGCTGACTATAAACAACAACTGCACGGTCAGGACGCTTTCCCCCAACATTACCAGGTGTGTAAGCATCGTCATGACGCATACGTTTTTCGGCAGTATAACGATTGATCATTGAGTCCATATTGCCCGCAGTCACCCCAAAAAAGAGGTTTGGTTTTCCAAGTGTCATAAAAGCATCTTTAGAATTCCAATCTGGCTGGGCAATAATACCAACGCGAAAACCTTGTGACTCAAGCATGCGCCCGATAACAGCCATTCCAAAGCTTGGGTGGTCTACATAGGCATCACCACTGACAATAATAACATCACAGCTGTCCCAGCCTAGCGCATCCATCTCTGCTCGGGTGGTTGGTAAAAATGGCGCTGTGCCATAGCATTCGGCCCAATACTTAGGGTAAGAAAACAGGCCACGCTCGGCTTTTAATGCGCTCATAAAATGTACTCTGCTACCAAAAAGGGGCGAATTATACCCCACTCTTAAGGATTATTATAGAAAACAAAACGCCCTTCAAATGGAAGGGCGCTTTTAAATCGTTGAGTTTTATCAAAGCCAATTAGTGCTTAGCTTGTAAATACGTAATTAACTCTTTCTCTGGCATAGGTTTAGCGTACATAAAGCCTTGCACTTCATCGCAACCAAGTTCACTCAAATAGTCTGCTTGGGCTTGTGTTTCAACTCCTTCAGCAATCGTTTTCAACCCTAATCTTGCGCCTAAAGAAATAATTAACGCTGCAATGGCTTCACAATCTTCACCGGGAAGGTCTTTGATAAATGCCCTGTCTATTTTTAGTCGATCGAGTGGTAAGCGTTGTAAATAACTTAATGATGAGAAGCCCGTACCGAAGTCATCGATAGCAATTTCGATCCCAAAGTCTTTAAGCTCCTGCAACGTCGTAATAACATTACTAAGTTCGTCCATTACAACGCTCTCGGTTACTTCAAGCTCAATAAACTTTGGTTCAACTTGGTAATTAATTAAGGTGTCTTTTACACGCTGCGCATAACCTTTCACTTTAAATTGCGGCACCGAGACATTAACTGCAATGCTAATTGCAAAACCGAGTTGCTCCAAACGCTTTTGCTGCATGCATGCTTGCTCTAATACCCATTGACCTATTTCGACAATTAAACCCGAATCTTCAGCCATCGGCACAAATATGGCGGGTGAAATGTACTGGCCATTACCTGAGGGCCATCGCAATAAAGCTTCACATCCTATGATGTCTAATGTTTTCAAATCGAGTTGTGGCTGAAACCACACTTCGAGTTTACGCTGTTCAAAATCTTGGCGAAGCTGTCTGATAATGCCTAACCGCCATGCCATTTGCTCTTCCATGTCAGGCGTATAAGTAATAACAGCTTCCATCGACTGTTTTTTTGCTTGGTTTAATGCAATATAACCGAGCTTTAGGGTTTCGATACCTGATGGCTTGAAATCCCCTTGGCAGCACATACCAATTTTAAAATTGATCGGCAAAATGTGCTCACCCGCATTGAATGGCAAGCTTAAATGCTCACATAACATCTCAATGTCACATTGCTCTTTTGGCAGTAATAAGCCAAATACATCGGCACCAATTCGCGATATCAACTCAGCTTGAGGGTACTCTTGACGTAACCTGTCAACGATAGCAACGAGTATTAAATTGCCAATTTCTTGGCCTAACCCATTGTTAATATCTGAAAACTGCGCAACGTCGATCAGTAAAAAAACATTATCATTTTTACCAGGATGATAAAAACGCTCAACCTTGTTCATAAAATCATTGCGATTAGAAAGGCCGGTTAACGTATCTTTATAAGCCGCATCACGTAAACGGTTAAACAAACGCACATTATCAAGTCCCACACTCACATTGGTGAGAAATATTTCTGCAAATTGTAACTGCGACTCACTCGGGATATGTGCGGTCTCTAAGTATATAGCGGCTTGGCGATTTTTACTTTTTAGTAGGTAAGTGCTATCAATTTCAGTGTGTTGATGTGTGCCCTGCTCTAAACAGTTTTTCACCTGTAAAATGATACGCCCATTGTCTAACTGCTCAACACCTTGGCCAATAAACTCGTTGTATTCGACACAACCACCAAGCACACAGACTTGGTTATCATCGTCTAATGATCCGCATAGCAACCCTTGTGGCTCACACTCTAAAATAAATGAAAGCTGCTTTATTACCGCCATGGTAAACGCTTTGATATCTGTGAAACCTAAAATAGCTTTTGAGGCATAGAGGATGTTATTGAGTGCTCGACTTTGAAACTCTAGCTGACAGACCTGCTCATAAGAACGAATCGCCGTCACGAGCGCAGTAATAAGCTTACTGCGGGTAAGCTCTGTTTTTGTTTTATAGTCGTTTATGTCGTATTCACGAATTACTTTTTCTTCTGGTGCGTAGCCTGGTTGACCCGTGCGCAAAATAATGCGCACATTATGATTATTGAGGGACTCTCTAACTTGCTTCACAACTTGCAAGCCCGCATCATCAGATTCCATAACTACATCCAGTAATACAACGGAAATTGAATGATTATCTTTAAGCACAGAAAGTGCTTCTGCTCCGGAATACGCATGATGAAAACGCAGACCTTTATCCCAAAACTCAACGCCTGAGAGCGCCAATTTTGTTACTGAATGTATTTCTGGATCATCGTCAACAATTAAGACATCCCAAAACTCTGAGACTGTTTCGCTCAATAGCGGCTCATCATCTTGGTCACTAAACAAAAAGTCGTTAGATTCTGATGCCATTAATAATTCCTTAGACAAATCAGCGTAAAACAGTAACGATGGCTCAATTCCGGTTTACAGTGTTGCTTAAAATTCTATCACTTATTCGGCTATGATACATTAGTGATAACTTATACTGTGTAGATTATAGTCTATGATACGTATAATGTTATGAAAGCTATCAAATTATTGCCTGAGGTGGGATCATTAAATTATTCATTTTATGCCTAAAATCGCTGTTTATCAGTGCGCTAATCGCCTTGGTAATTGGCCTAATGCTGTCACAAAAATACACCGTTAATAAGTCGGTTAACGTCACAGCAGCGCCGGATGAAATAGCCAGCTTAGTGAGCGATTTCACACAATGGCCACGCTGGCAACCATGGCAAGCAGTTGATCCCAGTATTAAGTTTACTGTCGCTGAGCCAAGTAAAGGCGTTGGAGCTCATCAATTTTGGCAAAGTAAGTTTGGCTCAGGTGAAATGACAATCACCCAGTTAAGTCCAGATAAAATGACTTTCAATATTTTGTTTAATCAGGAACATATCGCCCAAGGTTCGATAAGCTATGTTGGTAAAGGCAGTGAAGTTGAGATTATCTGCACCCTACATGGTGAAGTAAATACCCCTATTATTGGCGGCTACCTCGCTTTGCTAAGCCAATATATTCTTAACAACACGGTTAAACTGGCGCTCAATAATATTAAGACCACTGCGCAGTTAGCTACTAACAACAAGGCCATTGCTCCCGATGACAGTCAAAGCGGCTCAGGCAAGAGTTAATCTTGCTAATATCATTGAAAACCAGCTTGGTTATCCCATTCATAAGTCATCGACTGTCAAAATCAACAGTCCCAGCGATGACAGCTACTCTTCACAAGGGCAGCAGCAGTTAGCGTATAAAATAAATGCAGAAGCCAGCTTACTGCAACGAGCGCAAACACGCCAAGAAATTCAATTTATTAAGCGCCAAGAGAATATTGAAACCATCATGGCAATGGCGATGGCATTTTGCCCAGATGTTACAGGCCAACAACAGCCTGATTCTGACTGGATAGAACGATTTATTAGCTTATGTGAAGACACCGCAAACATCTCGATGCAAAAACTATGGGCTAAAATACTGGCTGGTGAAACCGTCTCACCTGGCACATTTTCAATCAAGAGTTTGCAAACGCTGAAGTACATGACACAACGTGAAGCAGATGCACTGCAACGCAGCACGTCGCTATGTGGCTACAACGAAAAAGACAACAGTCACCTAATTTTGTTAGGCTTTTATAAAAAGCCATCCTTGTTTGATTTACTCAGAAAAGGTAACAAAGTCTCCCTTAATTTGGGTAAAACCCCTGTTAGTTTTCCTGATATTTTAACGTTGATGGATATCAACTTATTGTATCGTAAAGAAATAGAGTCAGCAGTATTGAAAGCTGGCCAAGAACTCTCACTAAGCTTTATGAATCAACGACTCATTTTAAAAGCAAAAAGTAATGACCTTGTATTGAGCTATTATAAGTTTACACAAACGGGGGATGAATTAAGAAAACTGATCGTCTCACCTATCAATAAGGCTTATAAGCAAATACTAACAACCTCATTAGACGATGAGTTTGAAATAAGCTGGCAAGCTACAAAATAACCTGCCAGCATACTCAATTAAAAGTGAATTTGGATACCCGCAAATGGGCCTGATGCATCTAAATCCGTATAGATATCATCAATATCATCCAATTCTAATGTCATTGAACGGTAGCCCGCTTTAACATCTAAATCGATAGCAAGATTATCAAGCAACGCATACGCAATACCGGCTTGGTAGTCTTGTACTTTGCTGTCATCAATCGCTAATAAGCTGCCTTCAAAGAAAACACTTAAACCTGTAAACGGTAAACCCACTTCTGCGCGGCCGTATACAAGAGGAACAAAACCAGAGAAATCAACACGTTCTGTTGTGCTTGGGCCCCCGTCTTGCGAGGTACCTGTCACGACAATATCACCGTCAAATTGCTTGGCGTTCACACCTAAATCAATCGACACTAAATCATTATCGAAAATTTCGTAGTAAAGAATGTAATCTACGTGAGAAAGATCACTGACAGTGCCTACTTGTGTACCAACAACATAATCTGAACCACCAAAACTAAATGACTCATCCAACATGGTTGAACCATTCAGCTCAAGCTCTGTGTATTTTAATTTGATGTTAGGCACTAAAGGCACTGGGTGCTCTAGTGCTGCATAGTAGCTTGTGAAAGTCTCATCTTCAAAATTAAAACTTTGTAAATTACCGTCTTGAGCAAAGCTACCGCTATTATCTGATTGCCAGCCATCTACCCCAAGGTATAAACCTAATAGAGTGTCAGCTTGAGCTGTAGGAGCTAAACAGGCCATCGAAAGCGCGGCCGCTAAACAGTACTTTTTCATCATTTTATCCTTGCGCTAAAAGTTCGCTAAGTTCAATTAGAGCCGCATTGGCTCGAGAAATATAATTTGCCATTACCAGTGAATGATTGGCAACAAAACCAAAACCACTGCCATTTAAAATCATTGGGCTCCACACCGTTTCTTGTGTGGCTTCTAATTCACGAATAATTTGTTGTAGGCTAACACGGGCATTTTTCTTTTCTAAGACATCTGCGAAATCGTATTCAACAGCCTGTAAAAAGTGTAACAGCGCCCACGTGGCTCCCCTTGATTCGTAAAATACATCATCAATTTCCCACCACGACGTTTTCACTTGGTTTTGTAATGGTGCATAAGTTGCTTGGTGGGCAGCCGTATCACCGGCCAAGTCAGTGTTTAGGCGTTCTTGGCCAACACTTGCACTTAAACGCTGACTTAAACTGCCTAAGCGCTTTTCGGCTTCTTTTAGCCAACCACGTAAATTATCAGCGCGTGCATAAAATTGACTGTCTCTGTCATTTTGGTCGGCAATTTGGCTGCGATAAACAACAAGTAAATCAATGCCTTTTTGATATTCAGCTTCAGCGCTTGGCCACGCCCATGCTTCGGAACTGATGTTAAACTGCGGCTGCGCTTTTTTAAGTGCTTCATGCTCTGTTGATTGAGACTGAGAACGACTAAAGTCCTTACGCATTGATAATACAAGGTCACGCGTCATTTCAAGCGCCCCATATTCCCATGCAGGCATATTATCCATCATGACACTGGGTGGCATAATATCGTTAGACAAGTAACCACCGGGCTTATTCAATAATGTACTAGCTACATTAATTAACGTTGTCGTAGTGGTGTACCCCGTGACAAACTTTTCGCCACGCATTTGTGCTTCTTGCTTTGCCTTACCTACAACATCCATACGGTCAGGTTCACTACTCCAGTAAACCGAAACCGCGTAAAAAATAATTAAGATAATAAGTAATGCACTGGCTATTTTTCCTTTATGCTCAGACATGGTACCTCCTAGTGATGTGAGTGCTCTTTACTTTTTTGTGATGCCTCTTTAGACATATCATGTAAAGAGACAACTTTGGCTTGAGTAAATACTCGGTTGCCATCTTTAAAATATAGCGTGAGTTTTCGTTCTTGCCCTGCTTTTAACTCATCTTCAGGGTCAAACACCATCAAATGATAACCACCGGGTTTGAATTCAATGCTGCTGTGAGCACCTATCTCTAAAGAAATAACCTGTTCCATCTTCATCATGCCATCAACATGGGTATGTTGATGAATTTCAACGCGCCCTAAACCATCCAGTGTTGCCTTTGTTAATGTTGTAGCCTGCTGACTCGGATTGGTAATCGTAAAATAAGCGACACTGGCCTTACTGGCAGGTAAAAATTCGCGAACTTGGGCATTGCTCACGGTTACTTCTGCAACATCGTTATGGTCATGACCGCTGTGGGCAGATGAAAAAGTACTATAAAATAAACTTGTGATAAGAAAAGAGAATGCGGGCAACAGTTTCATTATGTTTTAATCCTTGTTAAGACATCAACTTACCCGCTAAATTTAGCATACTTTATTTATTAAGGCAGTTTATTCGTACCTTAAGCTGGTGATTTCTTGTTATCAGCAATCAGCCAACACAAAGCTGCAATTAATAACAAGGGCCATGCAATCACCACAGAACCAAATAAAAACGCAAGCACTACCCCGACTAAAGCAACCACACCTGCACCAATTAAGCCTATGGTAAATAAAGCAACCCCAGCAACTAGAGCAATAACAGCGACAAGTGCACCAACCACCTCAAGCCCAGCCCAGCTCATATCGGCTATTGATAAAGGCAGCTGCCATGAATCAAAGGATACAAATGTAAATGTATCTGTGCACAGTAGTAAAACTGCTAAGACAATAATAGCTAACGTTTTCATGACCAGCTCCTAATAACCTTTTACTGGCAAGCTACAATGTGCAACAAGGTAACCCACCCCAACAATGAAAGGCATATGTAAAAACAGTATGATCATGAGCAAACGCGTTGACCATACAGGAAAGCCCAATCGAGCAGCTAAACCGCTGCACACTCCAGAGATTTTCTTATTAGTTAAATCTCTAAACCAACGTGATGATGTATGATAAGTATTCATCGTTTTCCTCCTAAGCCGACTGTTTCATTGTGGCTTTTAAATCGGCCAGCTCTTTGTCTATAGCATCATTTTTTTCTAACGCAGCAATTTGCGCCGCTGTCGAATTTGCAGCATCACTGTGTGTAAGCTCATAGGCTTCAACTTGCGACTCGATGTTTTCAACGCGCTGCTCTAAATAATCAAATCGCGCTAACGCATCCGCAACTTTGTTACTATGAAGCTGCTCTTTGACTTTTAAGCGTGCCGTAACCACGCGCTCTTTTTGCATGTAAGTCAGTTGCTTTGCTTTGGCATCTGCAAGCTTATTTTGCAAACGCTGACAGTCGTCTGTTAACTTCGCTAATGAGTCAGCCACTTTATCCATTTCACGTTGCTGCGCTTCAATCTCTGCGTTTAAACGCTGTTTCTCAATTAATGCTGCTTTAGCAAGATCATCTCTGTCTTTACTAAGTGCTTTTTCAGCTTTCGCTTGCCAATCAGCTTGCTTTGCTTGTTTTGCTGCAATTTCACGCTTTATTTGCTTTTCTTGAGTTAAGAATGTTGCAGCGGTTGCACGACACTCATTAAGTGCATCCTGCATTTCTTGCACGAGTAAATTAAGCAGCTTTTCAGGATCTTCTGCTTTATCGAGTGCAGCAGATAAATTAGCCTGAATAATGTCGTTTACGCGATTTAATACACCCATGTGATTCTCCTGTTGATAATTGGGTTAATACACCGAGGAGATTCCAATTCTTATGCCAACTACAAAAAATTTTAAAATAACCATTAAAATACATAAGGTTAATTAGTTTTCACGTAACTAAACACTGACTTTAAGCTGAATGGAAAATAACTAATTTGACTAAAAAACTAACTTTTAAACCAAATTTTAGGATCAAAAAAAGCCACAAAAGAGTGGCTTTTTTTGTTCCAATTTGAACATTAAATTTCTGGCACAAAGCTCAATGCTTTATCCATAACACTTAAATCGGCCGTTTTGCCATGACCATTTTCTGAAAGGTGGCGTCTAAAGCCTCGCGCGCCCGGCTGGCCTTGGAAAATACCCAACATATGGCGAGCAATATGCCAAAAATTCGCGCCTTGGCTCATCTCATCTTCAATGTAATCATACATAGCTCGCACAACCTGATGACGATTAAGAGTAAACGGGGTATCACCGTAAATTTTTTCGTCAACTTCACTTAAAATGAATGGATTACTGTATGCCTCACGACCAATCATAATGCCATCTACATAATCAAGGTGCGTAATTGTATCAGCAATCGTTTTCACGCCACCATTTAGACTAAAGTGCAGTTGCGGATAGTCTTTTTTGAGTTGATAAACTCGCGGATAATCAAGCGGCGGAATTTCACGGTTTTCTTTCGGGCTTAACCCATTTAGCCATGCCTTACGGGCATGAATAATAAAGTCATCACAGCCTACATCGTGGCTTGCTTCAATCAGAGCACATAAAAACTCATACGAATCTTGCTCGTCAATTCCGATCCGTGTTTTAACGGTCACTGGAATCGATACTTCAGCCTTCATCGCCGCGACACACTCAGCAACAAGCTTTGGCTCAGCCATTAAACACGCACCAAAACGACCGTTTTGCACGCGATCAGATGGGCATCCTACATTAAGGTTAACCTCGTCATAACCACGCTCTGCCGCTAACTTAGCACATTTAGCAAGTGCGTCAGGGTCAGACCCACCCAGCTGCAACGCAACAGGACCTTCATGTTGATTAAAGTGTAAGTAATCACCCTTACCAAATAAAATAGCACCTGTTGTCACCATTTCGGTGTAAAGCACAGCATGTTTTGTCATTTTACGATGGAATGTTCGACAATGACGATCAGTCCAATCTAACATGGGTGCCACCGACAAACGGCGATTTAATGTCGTCGTGCTCATAGTATGGCCCCTTTAAATATCAATGCGTTCACTTGCAACTTGATTACCTAATACATTAACGCTTATTAAAGCAGTAACGGCTAAGATAATTAGCCATCACAATAAAAATAAAGTTTGCGTGATTATACCACTTAACAAAGCTGACGGCATGACTTAATCGTAGATCAGATAATGAAGAAGTGTGTAACTAACACACTTCAACTGGGAGGAAATAAAGTAATGACTAAATCTCTACTTTATTTAAGAGATTTTCTAAATTTTGGCCGGTAAGTTCAAATAGTGTAATTTCGAGTTCTTTATAATCTTCATTTTTTAGATTAACGAGCTTAGCACCCACAGCAATGCGTGCCACTTTCTCAACAGGATCGATTTCTACAATTTCAATTGATGCGTGCGTGTCATGATCTTTTGATTGCACATAATATTCACTGAAGAATGTACCATCAGCGCGCACATTCGGGTTACTGTCAGACACCGACTGCAACAGAGTGCCTTTTTTAAGATCGCTCTTGCGAAGTGAAAAGCTATATTCAGCTACATTGGCATGACCGATGATCAAGGTTACTGCACTTTCATCATTGATTTTAAAGTCATGATCTGTCACTTCGATCACTTTTAATTTGCCACTATCATAGGTCGGCTCCATGCAAGCAGCTAAACTAAAAAGCAGAAAAACAGATAAAACAACATGTTTGAGTCGCATTCTTTGTTCCTTAAATTATATTGCCTCCTTTTAAGTTAGATAATAGAAGGCAACAATTCAAAGTTTAAATGACTGAAAATGCGCTTTAATTTTTACTATACCGCAACCGTTAAGCCAAAATAATGAGCAATGCCACCCAGAATATTTGTTACCGCAACCGAAGATAAAATTAATCCCATCACACGGCTTATGATACTTGCACCACTATCACCGATGAGTTTATGTACATGCGTTGCAAGTAACAGTAAAACCAACACTATAATCAACACCGATAACATCACTGATGACGTGATTAACTGCTCCAGCCATGTGTATTCATTGTTTCGAGTCATTAGTACTGCAGCAAGCATTGCTCCGGGGCTTGCTATTGACGGAATAGCGAGTGGAAAAATAGCCGTTTCGGTACTATTGCGGACACTTTTTATTTCACTTTCAGGCTTACTTTCACCAAAAATCATCGACAAGGCAAATATCAGTAACACAATTCCGCCGGCAATTTGAAAAGCAGACAAAGGAATCTTAATTGCGTTTAAAAGTAGTTCACCCGCGAGTACAAAAAACAATAAAACCAGTGCCGACACTCCCACCGCTTTTAATGCTACTTTTCGTTTAAACTTAGCGTCTTCGCCTCGTGTAACCGCGATAAAGACCGGTACAGTACCAATTGGATCAATGACAGCAAAAAAGAAAATGAACGCAGCAAGCAATTCACTCATACCGAAAACTCCCAAGAAAACCTGCTAGCGAATAAAAACGCTGCAACTACAATACAGTATGATAGTATATCACGGTAGCGTAAGGATAAGAGAAGATGAATACAGAATCACTCGTCAGTAAAGCAAAACAAGTATGTGATAATCGTGGTGCACGTTTTACACCTATCCGTGAAAAAGTATTCCGCCTGCTAGCGAGCGCGCAAGGTGGTGTTGGTGCTTATGACTTATTAGAACAACTCAAATTAACTGAGTCAGGAGCAAAACCAGCAACAATTTATCGCGCCTTAGACTTTTTGTCGGAACTGGGCTTTATTCACAAAATAGAAAGCACAAACTCATTTATGTTGTGCCATCATTTTGATCACATTCATCCAGTACAATTATTAATTTGTGATAGCTGCGGTTATGTAAAAGAGCTGCATTCTACTGTTATTTCGCACGAGCTTAATAACTTAGCAGCTGAAAGCGGCTTTATTGTCTCAGGACAAACAATTGAAGCACACGGAAAATGTGAAAATTGCAAAGATTAAGTGCACTGTTTTATACAGCCACTACAATTAAAGTTAGAACAGCAGCCTCGCTGCAATAACCTAAGGGAAAATAAACAATGAATGTGGAGTTCATCAACCCTTTTTTATCGTCTTTACTCAATGTATTGAGCACCATGGCTCAAACAGAATTAAAACCCGGTAAACCTAGCCTCAAAAAAGATGAGATTGCGCGCGGTGATGTCTCTGGTTTAATCGGTATGGTTGGCCCACAAACTAAAGGTTCACTTTCAATCACCTTTGATGAAAGTTTGGCCTTAACTATTATGGAAAGAATGCTGGGAGAGCGACCAGATTCAGTTAACGAAGAAGTGACTGATATGGTAGGCGAAATAACCAACATGGTCACCGGGGGCGCTAAAAACCTTCTGGGCGAAAAGGGCTATGAATTTGATATGGCAACACCGATTGTTGTATCAGGTAAAGGACACACCATTACACATAAGTGTGAAGGTGCTAAAGTACTCATTCCGTTCACCTCAGAGGACGGGAATGCCAATATAGAAGTTAGTTTTGATAAGCTATGAGTTGGCAACAAAAAACCATTCAGCTAAAGCCTCGCACACGAGGCTTTCACATCATTGATGACGAGTTACTTCGTCAACTACCTGAAATCAGCCAGTATAAAGTCGGTTTATTGCATTTGTTTATTCAGCACACTTCTGCCAGTTTAACTATTAACGAGAATGCAGATCCGACAGTGCGTATGGATATGGAAAGCCACTTCAACCACTTTGTCCCAGAAAGGCAGAGTTATTATCGCCACGATTATGAAGGTGACGATGACATGCCTGCACACATAAAAAGCAGTACATTAGGCTGCGAACTGACAATTCCAATCCATCAAGGACGCCTTCAACTCGGTACTTGGCAAGGTATTTATTTAGGTGAGCATCGCGACCAGGGCGGTTCAAGACGCATTGTTGCCACAATCCAAGGTCAACTATAAAACAAACAAATAAACAGGCGTGACGTAGCTGAAATGTTTTTTAACTGGGAGTTATTTATAAAGAATAGTTTAGAATTTGGAGCGGCACACGAGGCTCGAACTCGTGACCTCAACCTTGGCAAGGTTGCGCTCTACCAACTGAGCTAGTGCCGCATTCAAATAGTCAGTGATTTGTCCGTTGATGCACAACCAAAGGTTGCGGTAAAACGTTCTGGCAACTGAACTAGTGCCGCATTCAAATAGTCAGTAATTTGTCCGTTGGTGTACAACCAAAGGTTGCGGTAAAACGTTCTGGCAACTGAGCTAGTGCCGTATAATTTGAATTTTTTATAACAATTTCTTTTGGTGAGAAATTGGAGCGGCACACGAGGCTCGAACTCGTGACCTCAACCTTGGCAAGGTTGCG
>NZ_JACDWU010000033.1:0-456 GCF_016464045.1 Pseudoalteromonas sp. bablab_jr011
ATTTGCCATGTGAAAGTAGGACATCGCCAGGCTCCTAATTCAGTCGAAAGACTTTAAATTTAAAAATTAATAATAAGAAAATTGAAAAGAATTTTCTTGGTGACAATAGCGTTTTGGACCCACCTGATCCCATGCCGAACTCAGTAGTGAAACGAAACAGCGCCGATGATAGTGTGGCATTTGCCATGTGAAAGTAGGACATCGCCAGGCTCCTAATTAAAGAAACCCGTTGCAGCAATGCAGCGGGTTTTTTGCGTTCAGGGCTAAATCGTCCAGTATCATACTGAGATTGCATACAGAGATAAAAGACGTATCAGCGCAAGGTGAAGAGACGTAGGAGATGTATGGACTCCTCCCCTAAATAGGGTAAGTACGGTATAAAGAAATTGCAAAACCACTTTTACCAATAAGGAATCCATACATGTCAAAATTTAACTTAATTTGTATCGACTTGGC
>NZ_JACDWU010000327.1:0-1059 GCF_016464045.1 Pseudoalteromonas sp. bablab_jr011
GGCTTTGTTTCCTAAATCAGTTGAACTAAAACCATAGCTGGTGATCTGATCGACATAGCCCATCAACTCGCCCATCAATCGTGTCAAAACCTCGATATAAAACAATCAACTGGAAGCAATACAATCAAGCCCTGATCAATCGTGGCTCACTTACCTTCTGGATTGATGAGGACGCTATCGCCCAGTGGAAAGCTAAGGCCGAGCAACCAAGGAAAGGTCGACCACGCGTATTTAGCGACTTAGCCATTACCACCGCGCTGATGGTTAAACGTGTTTTCTCGATGCCACTACGAGCGTTACAAGGCTTTATCAACTCGGTGTTTAAACTGGCTGATATTCCGCTTTCGTGCCCACATTACACTTGCATCAGCAAACGCGCTAAAACCGTCAAGATTGCTTTTAAAACCAAGACGCGTGGCACCATTGAGCACTTGGCTATCGACTCGACAGGCTTGAAGGTTTATGGCGAAGGTGAGTGGAAAGTGAAGAAACATGGCACAGATGGCAAGCGCCGCGTGTGGCGTAAGCTGCATATCGCTGTCGATACCCATAGCCATGAAATTATTGCAGCGGAACTGAGTTTATCCGGTGTCACTGACGCTAAAGTTATGCCGAATTTGCTCAAGCAAATCCATCGCAAAATCCGCAATATCTCAGGTGATGGTGCTTACGACACAAGAGCCTGTCACGATGCCGTTCGTAGAAAACGGGCTTTAGTACTCATTCCACCGAGGGAAGGCGCCGCGCTCTGGGAACAAGGTCATCCGCGTAACTTAGCGGTCAGTTGGCAACAGCTTCATGGTTCAAATAAACAGTGGAAAAAACGGTATGGTTATCATCGGCGGTCAATCTCAGAAACAGCAATGTACAGAGTGAAGCAACTACTTGGTGGCAGATTGAGCCTGCGAAATTATAACGGTCAGGTAGGAGAAACTTACGCGATGATAAAGGCGTTGAACAAACTCACTGGGCTAGGCATGCCTGAAACTTACCGTGTAGTTTAATATTCAAACGATTATGAGGAGCTTTGCTCGCTGAATCGATTTAGGAAACAAAGCC
>NZ_JACDWU010000328.1:0-256 GCF_016464045.1 Pseudoalteromonas sp. bablab_jr011
GAACGTCATTACCAAACGGCACCACACATAATGAATAATCCGTGGTTACAACAACGCAGTAAGTTTTTTAACAAACAACGCCAAAGTGTAAACTAATTAATACACACAAGCTAAATAAAAAGGCCAATATTGGCCTTTTTATTTAGCTTGTGTGTATTAATTAGTTTACACTTTGGCGTTGTTTGTTAAAAAACTTACTGCGTTGTTGTAACCACGGATTATTCATTATGTGTGGTGCCGTTTGGTAATGACGTTC
>NZ_JACDWU010000329.1:0-412 GCF_016464045.1 Pseudoalteromonas sp. bablab_jr011
CGACGCATATTTTCAGACAACAACAGATTCCAAATGCCACGCGCTGTCGCACCAAACTCAATGAGCTTAACTTCTTGTTCTGGCCTAGGGTTTAGCCTGTAGTTGTATCTGAGCGTCTTTTTCATATACTGTATAGACTACTGTATAAGGCCTAGTTGTCAAGATGGATTATGAAACTAAATCTCACTACAAATATCTAATTGCGCTTCATTTAATTTTGGAGGTTAAGTACAGAAAACCCCTGCTAAACGGAAGGCTGGGTGAGTTTGTAAAGAAAACGGTTTTCGATGTTTCTCTATCATCTGACTTTAGGATCGAAGAGGTTGAGATAGACAAAGATCACATTCATATGCTGATTACAATCGGCACTCGATATTCAGTAGGCCAGCACGCAAGGAGGATTAAGCAAGCC
>NZ_JACDWU010000330.1:0-220 GCF_016464045.1 Pseudoalteromonas sp. bablab_jr011
CAACCATTCACAAGGACATGGTGTCACCCATGCGATGTATGTGGCTCATAAAGATTACAGCAACCACCGTGGTGCGTTTAGTGAAATTCGCGTTAAAGACAACCCACAAAACCCAAACTACTGTCGTTATACATGGGAGCGTGTGGTGCACTTTATGGATTTAAGCAAACCATTAGTTGACTCACCTGAAATAGAGCCGTTTCGTCATTTAGACCCAGCA
>NZ_JACDWU010000331.1:0-33395 GCF_016464045.1 Pseudoalteromonas sp. bablab_jr011
GAACGTCATTACCAAACGGCACCACACATAATGAATAATCCGTGGTTACAACAACGCAGTAAGTTTTTTAACAAACAACGCCAAAGTGTAAACTAATTAATACACACAAGCTAAATAAAAAGGCCAATATTGGCCTTTTTAACTCCTTTAAAAAAAGCATTTAAAGCATTTAAATTCAAAAGCTTAATAACGAAAAACAATGTGCATCATGCGTCCTATTAAGCCTTTCTATTTGCTTAAGCCTAGGGTGATTGTTGAAATTAAAATCATTGTCCCATTTAATTTACAAAACACACCGTCGCTAAATAAGCCTCAGATCTTCCCCTTATCGGTTTTCTGGTTAATCATCCGCTCATTACACAACAATAACTTTTTTAGCGCAGTGCTTATAATTGCGGGAGTAATGACAATGAGCGAAGTAAATAATCCGTTAGGTTTAGTGGGCATTGAATTCACTGAATACGCAACACCTGATGCAGATTACATGGACAAAGTATTTACTGATTTTGGTTTCTCGAAACTAAAAAAATTCAAAGGTAAAGACATTGTTTACTATAACCAGCACGACATTCATTTCTTACTAAACAATGAGCGTGAAGGTTTCTCGGCCGAATTTGCTAAAAGCCACGGCCCAGCAATCTGTTCAATGGGTTGGCGTGTAGAGAATGCTCAAAAAGCATTTGAAGTAGCGGTTGAACGTGGCGCAAAACCTGCCACTGATTCAGCACACAAAGACTTACCTTACCCTGCAATTTACGGTATTGGTGACAGCTTAATCTACTTCATCGAACAATTTGGTGACAAAGGTTCAATCTATGAGTCTGATTTCGAAGACTTAGAAGAGCAAAACGTTGTTGAAGACAAGGGCTTCCTTCGTATCGACCATTTAACAAATAACGTCTACAAAGGCACCATGGAAACATGGGCTAACTTCTATAAAAATGTATTTGGTTTTACTGAAGTTCGCTATTTCGACATTAAAGGTCAAAAAACAGCGTTATTATCTTATGCACTTAAATCACCGTGCGGAACCTTCTCTATTCCAATCAACGAAGGTAAAGATAACAACAACAACCAAATCGATGAGTATCTAAATGAGTACAATGGTCCGGGTGTACAACACTTAGCATTCCTAACGAATGACCTAGTAGGTTCACTTGATAAGCTAGACCAATCAACAATTGCAACGCTAGATATCATCCCTGAGTACTACGACACCATTTTTGACCGTGTACCTTGGGTTAAAGAAGACAAAGAAAAAATCCGTGAGCACCAAATTCTTGTCGATAGCCAGAGCGAAAACTGCTACTTGCTACAAATCTTCTCGAAGAACCTTTTTGGTCCTATCTTTATTGAGATGATCCAACGTGTAGACGACGGTGGTTTTGGTGAAGGTAATTTCCAAGCATTGTTTGAGTCTATTGAACGTGATCAAGAGCGTCGTGGTGTAATCTAAACCACACGTAACCAAAAAAGCAGCGTGTTTAACACGCTGCTTTTTGTCGTTTTGATTTCTGTTTTCAACGTAACTGTTTAAATTGCGCAGATTGCCTCCATATCACTATCTAACACATCAGCGCGAACTAATAAGGAAAGAGTATGAGCCTAATTAACGAAACCCATGATATTAATTTAAAAAGCTGGGTGAGTTCAGCAAACGAAGCGAACTGTGACTTCCCGATTCAAAACTTACCATTCGCAGAAGTTCGTCGTAAAAACTCAGACGAAGCGTTTCGTGGTGCCGTTGCTATTGGCGATCAAGTAATTGATTTAGCGAAAGTGAATGAACTTGGTATCTTCTCAGGTGATGCACAGGTTGCTGTTGCAGCGGCTAGCAAAGCAACGCTTAATGAGTTTATGGGTTTAGGTCAGCAATACTGGTCTGCACTGCGTCTTGCATTATCAAACGCACTTCGCGAAGGCGCCAAAGAGCAAGCTCAGCTTACTGACGCCCTCATTGCACAGGCTGATATAGAATTTGCACTGCCATGTCGCATTGGTGATTACACAGACTTTTATACCTCTATCTACCATGCAACGGCTGTCGGCAGCTTATTCCGTCCTGATAATCCTTTACTGCCTAACTATAAATGGGTACCCATTGGCTATCATGGTCGTTCTTCATCAATTGATGTATCAGGTCAAACATTCCACCGTCCAAATGGTCAAACAAAAGCACCTGACGCTGAAGTACCTTCATTTGGCCCGTGTAAACGCCTAGATTACGAATTAGAGCTTGGTATTTACTTAGGTAAAGGTAACGAGCTGGGCGATGCAATTGCCATCGAAAACGCTGAAAACCATGTATTTGGTTTCTGTGTATTCAATGACTGGTCAGCACGTGACTTGCAAGCATGGGAATACCAACCTTTAGGTCCATTCCTTGCGAAAAACTTTGCATCAACTGTCTCACCATGGATTGTAACAACAGAAGCACTTGCACCGTATAGAACACAGTGGACGCGCGATGAAAATGATCCGCAACCAATGGACTACTTAGAATCGACGCACAACCGTGAATTTGGTGCATTCGATATTAAGATGGATGTGCAAATTGAAACTGAAAAAATGCGTAAAGAAGGTCACGCTCCAACGCTAGTTTCTAAATCAAGCTTCAAGCACTCATACTGGACAGTGGCACAAATGGTCACACACCACACGGTAAACGGCTGTAACTTCCAACCTGGTGACATGCTTGGTTCGGGTACGCAATCTGGCCCAGAACACGAAGAAGCGGGTTCTTTATTAGAGCTTTCACGTGGTGGTAAAGAAAAAATCACACTTGAGAACGGTGAACAACGTACTTTCTTAGAAGATGGTGACAACGTTATTATGCGTGGCTGGTGTGAAAAAGAAGGTTTTGCACGTATTGGCTTTGGCAGAGTTGAAGGCACCGTATTACCTGCTAAATAGAAATACTTATCTATTTTCATAAACTAAGGGCATTTTTTGCCCTTTTTTTTGTACTTTTTTTAACTGAGTTACAATTTTTTGCTAGCTTTTTTAGTTCAGATTGCTATCTTAGCTCGGTTATTAGCCGATTTATGTACGCCATGTTAGTTAAACTTAAGTCTTTTTATCGCACGTTTTTTCCAGCTCGACAGCTGCTGATCCGTCAAAACGGCGAAGTAAAACACCTTATATTAGCACCTTGGGTACAATTAACGACTTTACTCGTCGTTTTAACCGCTCTTGTTTGGTTGAGCGTGTCAACATTACAAATCATTTCGCAAGCTGACAAAATGTCTCAAATAGAGCAAACCCAGCTTAGCAAACAACAAGAATGGCAAAAGCAATACCAACAACAGCAAGCCATTTACACAAAACAACTTGAACAATTGGCGGTGTTAGAGCAAAAACAAGCTTTACTGCAAAGCATGATTGAGTCTTTACCTGAGTCAATGAACAAACCAGCATTAAATAATGAGGCTGAACCTATCCTACTGCCGATTCAAGAGAACGCAGACGAGTTTCATGCCCCATTAGAAGACGAGCAACTACCTGCACAGGCAAAACAATACGAAAGCGCCTCAATGCGCATTACACGCCTTAATAAGAACTATGACTACACCTTCAATTTTTTAGATCAGCAAATTAAGCAACGCCATGAAGAGATTATCGCAATGCTTGAAGGGGCAGGATTAGACAGCGCACTTGCTCGCAGTTCTGTAGCTGAAGATACCGACACTGCACAAGGGGGTCCGTTAGACTTATTTGATGAGTCTAAAATACCCAGTCAATTTTTGGCCATTGCAGACAAACTCTTAGCATTAAACAATTTAGAAAATTTATTAAGTGAACTACCGCAAACACTGCCTGCAGCCGATTACTATATTTCAAGCAGTTACGGTTTACGTAAAGATCCAATGAATGGCCGTCGCGCTTTTCATAAAGGAGTAGACCTGGCAGGTTGGCACAAAACAGAAATTTTTGCGCCTGCTGATGGCACCGTACTTCGCGCAGGTCGCAATGGCGGCTATGGTAATTTTATCGAGCTACAACATAAAAATGGCTTCGTAACACGCTTTGGTCACTTAAATAAAATTAAGGTGAAAAAAGGCCAAACAGTCACTAAAGACGATGTAATTGGTTTAATGGGTAGCACTGGTCGAAGCACCAGCACGCACCTACATTACGAAGTTTTAGTGAATGGTAAACATGTCAATCCAGTTAAAATAACAAAGGCGCTTTCTCGTGTTCGGTAAGAAAAAACAAGCAGCAACCAGCAGTAGCTCATCTTTAAAAAGAACCAACCACACTCCCTCTATCATTGCAGAAGATATGCGTTTGACGGGCTCACTCACCAGCCAAGGTGAAGTTCAACTTGATGGTCGCATTGAAGGTGATTTGCGTGTAAAGCATTTAGTGATTGGCCTAACCGGTATGATTGAAGGCATGATCGAAGCTGATAGCGTGGTCGTTAAAGGTAAAATTATTGGTTCGTTGATTGCAAACAAAGTGATGATTGAAAGTAGTGCCGAAGTGCATGGTGATGTCTTTCACGACACTTTAAGCATTGAAGCAGGTGCAATGATAGAAGGCAGCCTAAAACATCGACACGAAGAAGACAACGTTGCCCCTATTAAGCCTGAAGCGGGCGAAGAAAGTACATCCTCGCTGCTAGTCGATGATGACAACGACTTGTCATTTGTTAATAAACAAGCCGCTGACAAGTCTTAACGCTTTTTAGCCGTTATATACATTGTAATGTCTGCGGTGAATACCAATTCATCGCGGCTGTTATACACCTTAACGGGTACAACTAAATCTTCTTTATCTAGCCATTGCCGAGGGAAATCTATCTCGGCCACTGCGCGCATATCACTATCCACTTTTGCTAAATAATTAACCGTCATACTTTTTGGGATCCAACGGTGCGTTTTAGCAGGTACGGTGGCATCAACCATTAGCCCTGCACATAATTCAGCAATATTACACTGAGCAATGGCATGTATCGTACCAATATGATTATGTATCGCACGGCGATTTTTAACCGTTGCACTGCAATAGCCCAATTTCAATTCATTGACGACAGGCTTTATTGAAGCAAAGTAAGGCGCTTTAAAACACACGGCTTTACTAAAAAGCCATTTTCCTTTTGGCAAAGACTGGCACTTCGACCAAATTTTTAACAGATTCGATTGTGAGCTCACGACATCTATCCAATTTTTTTATTAGAAATAAAAACTAACACATCAGACCAGATAGCGAAATGAAAATTTAAAGTAACCATTACTCGCGCAAACGAATGACAACGTATGTATCACACAATAACCCGCATCAACGCTTTTCTTTTCTTTAAGGGGCACATAAAATACCGTTTTAAGGAGAGCGAATGCAGTCACGCCAGCACAAAAACCCCAGTTTACTATTCATCTTAGGCCTTCTGGTTATCTTTAGCCCGTTAGCTATTGATATTTATTTACCGGCTTTTCCAACTATTGCAGACCAGTTTCATGCATCGGAGAAACAAGTACAACAAACCGTCGCAATTTTTATGCTGACCGTAGGACTTGGGCAGTTAATTGCAGGTCCTTTAGCAGATAAGTTTGGCCGTAAACCTGTCGCCATTGCAGGAGTAACTTTATATGGTTTGGCTGCGTATGGCGCTTATCTATCTCCTGACTTTACCAGCCTTATGTTTGCAAGAGCACTGCAAGGTTTGGGCGCCTGTGCAACCTTTGTCGTAGCATTTGCCATAGTTAGAGACAGATTTGGCAGTGAGCGCAGCGGTCAGATAATTACTTACCTCAATGGTATCGTGTGTTTTATCCCTGCCCTCGCCCCTATTTTAGGTGCGTGGTTAACGGTGCAATTTGGCTGGCGTATGAACTTTTTATTTATGGCTGCCTTTGCCCTCGCAGGCTTACTTATTACGCTAATACTTTATAAAGAAACACGCCCTGCCGACAGTGTATACAGCGGTCACATTCTTGATTTACGGCGCTTTATTCCCATAATCAGCACCCCTCTGTTTTTATTTCATAGCTTAATTTGTTTAGTGACTATGTCAGCAATTTTGGTGTTTGTGACCTTAGCACCCGGCTGGCTTATTACTGAATTAGGCGGTAGCGTCAGCGATTTTACTTTTTGGTTTACCTGTAACGCCGTGCTTAGCATTCTAGCTAGTTTCATAATGCCTCTGTATATAAAGCGACAACCTAAACGCGCATTAAAAATTGGCCTTATGTTATTAGTGCTCTCTGGCGGTTTAATGCTCATTTTAAGCCAGCAGCGTAGCGCTATTGCCCTCATGTTCCCCATGTTTATAGCTGCATTTGGCTTTGCATTAACTTTAGGGTCATCAGCCGGTAGAGCGTTAAGCTTATACCCAAAACAAGCGGGGACTGCATCTGCACTTATTGGTTTAATGCAAATGAGTGGCGCAAGTTTACTGGTGTTTATAACACAGTATTTAAACTTAGTTACGCCCGTTTTAATTGGTGTGCACTTCTTAATGCTTATACCTTTTGCTTATTTACTCTTAAAACACAAACACTTGTCATAGAGTTTAGTTCACATTCGTTACCAAATACGGGTAAATGAGAATAGTTATATTCTATTTACCCGTTTAGACTTCTCAATATAACATTAGATTATAAAAGACCTGTTTCTAGAATTTTTTGTTCCGTTTTTATGGATAATTTTACTTGTACCCACGGTTTTATTAAATTATTGTTTAATTAAGTTAACATTTAGTTAACTCAATAACACGTTTGGGATACGAAATATGAAAAAGAATAAATTAGCTTTAGCGTTAATCATCAGTGGTCTGTGCGCAGCAGGAACTGCACACGCAGCAAACGACCGTTATATCATCCAAGTAGACAACAATAAAAAAGGCGTGGTGAAAGCCCTTGCTAAAAAACTGGGTGGTGATATCAAAGTTGATGGTAATGGCTTTATTGCAGCACAATTTACTGGTCACGATTTAGCAAGCGTTAAAGGCTTACTTAATAACCCACATATTAAACTCATTGAAGAAGATCATAAACGTGTCCCCATGGCGGTATACAATGATGATGCTGGCAATGCAATGCAGCAACAGTTAACTCCCTATGCAGTATATCAGTCACAAGCTGATCAAGTAACATTTGATGCCAATGCCGGTATGAAAGTGTGTGTCATTGACTCAGGCCTTGATGCATCAAACCCTGATTTTGTGTGGGGTAATATCACAGGTGATAACGATAGTGGCACAGGCAACTGGTTTGACAACGGCGGTCCTCACGGTACTCACGTAGCAGGCACTATTGGTGCTGCTGACAACAACCTAGGTGTTGTTGGTATGGCTCCGGGTGTTGCTATGCACATCATCAAAGTATTTAACGCTGAGGGATGGGGTTACTCGTCTGATCTAGCTCATGCAGCTGATTTATGTTCTCAAGCAGGCGCTAATATTATCAGTATGAGCCTTGGCGGTGGTGGCTCAAACAGCACAGAATCAAATGCATTCGCAAACTTCACAAACGCTGGCGGCCTTGTTGTAGCAGCAGCGGGTAATGATGGAAACAGTGTTCGTTCATACCCTGCTGGTTACCCATCAGTAATGATGGTAGGTGCAAACGATGCAAACAATCAAATTGCTGATTTCTCACAATTCCCAAGCTGTACGTCGGGCCGTGGTAAAAATGTAACGACTGACGAAACAATCTGTGTAGAAGTCACTGCGGGTGGTGTTGATACCTTATCTACATACCCTGCTGGCATGGCAACGGCTGCAAGCTTAACCGCGGATAATACCGGCTATGCTACATCTGCAATGGAAAACTCAGGAAATGCTGCGGGTACAGCTTATTATATGGGTACAGCAGAAAGCGTTGATACAGCGGCATCAGGCAAAGTATGTATGATTGACCGTGGTGTCATTTCGTTCTACGACAAAGTGGCAAACTGTGAAAACTCTGGCGGTATTGGTGCAGTTATCATCAATAACGAAGCGGGTATGTTATACGGTACGTTAGGCGATACAAACAACACAAGCATTCCAGCCGTAGGCGCAGCACTTGAAGACCGTGCAGCTTTACTTCCAAGCACGAACATTAGCATTAACATTGGTACTAGCGATTACGGCTACATGAGCGGCACTTCAATGGCAACCCCTGCAGTTTCAGGTGTGGCAGCGCTGGTTTGGTCAAATCATCCACAATGTACTGGTACTGAAATCCGTGCTGCACTTAAAGCAACAGCCGAAGACCAAGGCGCTGCGGGTCACGACGTTTACTTCGGCCACGGTATTGTTAAAGCGGCTGCGGCTGATGCCTACCTAACAGCTAATGGCTGTGCGGGTGGTAATAACGGTGGCGGTACGACACCGGGTGGTGATGAAATTAGCTTATCAACATCAGGTTATAAATCAAAAGGTGTTGCGTATGTTGATCTTAGCTGGAATGGCGCAGCAACCAGTAATGTAGATATTTACCGTAACGGCAGCAAAGTAACGTCTGTAGCAAATAACAACAGTTACACAGACACAATTACAGCGAAAGGCGGCGGTTCTTACACTTATCAAGTATGTGAAGCACAAAGCACAACTGTTTGCTCAAACAATAGCACAGTCGCGTTCTAATACTTTCCCCAACCTCGATGAGCGGGCAACATTGCCCGCTTTTTCTTTTCTTGAAAACTTGTTAACATCAAGCACCTAGCTTTATTCACCTGTGCCAATGATCAATCCTGAGTTTTTACTGTCGTTTTTAGGCGCCAGTTTTTTAATCGCTATTGCCCCCGGTCCTTCTAACGCTTTTTTAATGGCACAAACCTTTGCAAATGGAAGAGCGGCAGGCTTGCAAAGCGCATTTGGTTTTGCGTTAGGCGGGGTTGTGCATACCTTTTTTGCTGTTATAGGTTTAACCGCTATTTTAAAAGCCTCTACAGTTGCTTATACCACGGTTCAATATTTAGGTGCTGCCTACCTGTGTTATTTAGGATTAACGACGTTAAAAGCAACGGTTAGCCAGCCTAATCCACAATGCGAAGATAAGCCCCATGTAAGCACCAGTAAAAAGCAGAATGTCATGTTTCAAGCCATGATGACCGAAGTGCTTAACCCAAAAGTTGCGTTGTTTTTTATTGCTTTTATACCGCAGTTTGTCGACCCGAGCTTATCGTCAACCACATTTCAGTTAGCATTTTTTGGATTACTCTATCCTCTTTTTGCTTTTCCTATCGACTGCACGTATATTTATTTCGGCGATAAGATAGCCAGTTACTTTCGTGATCACCCGCAAACCCAACTTTGGATTGATAGAATCACAGGACTGGTCTTTATTGCACTGGCAATTAACCTTCTAATATAAGAGCACTTATGGAACAAAAACAACAAGCCTTACCCGCCAAAAAAAATATTGCCCTTGTTGCCCATGATGGTAAAAAAGCAGCACTGAAAGCATGGTGTGAAAAACACAAAGCGATATTAAGTAAACACACTTTATATGGCACAGGCACAACAGGCCATTTAATAGAGCGTACAACAGGTCTTGAGGTTATTAAGCTGTTAAGTGGCCCAATGGGTGGAGATCAGCAACTAGGGGCTAAAATCGCTGAACACGAAGTGCATATGCTGGTATTTTTCTGGGATCCACTGGCTTCTCAACCTCACGACCCCGATGTAAAGGCGTTACTGCGTTTAGCTGCAGTGTGGAACATACCTGTAGCGTGTAATGAAGTCAGTGCAGATATGCTATTAAGCTCACCAATGATGGAAAGTGAGCTTAATCGTACGCTACCTGATTACGAGAAGTACTTAGCTACGCGCCAAGTAGCATTGTAATTTTTATCAATGAGCACATTTAGCGATAAAGCGTATGTGCCCATTTAGTTAATCCGGCTGTTACGCTGCCAAAATGGTCACCATTGAGCATATCAATATTTCCCAGATGTGTTTTTAAGGCTGCTTTAATTAATGGCGACTGGGCACTGCCTCCCGTTAAATAAATTACGTCGGGTGAAGTGCCGGCCTCTTGTATCGCCTGTTTAGCCAGTGCCACAATTTGGTTTATTGAATCTTCTACCGCTAAAGCTAAATCATTGAGCGTTAAACATTGACTCAACTCTGAATCTAAAAAGCTTAAATCAGTATTGAATGTGTCTGTTGATGAAAGTGCTATTTTTGCAGCCTCACCTTGCTGGACCAACTGGTGACCTTGCTTATTTTGCTGTAAATGAATTAAGCGCTTAAATAAATCAGGTTGCTGCACTTCGCGCAATTGCGTAATAAGTTCTCGATGATGAGCGTCACTATAAAATTGGCTTTGCAGGTTCACATCATTAATTTTGCACGCTTGCCAAAATGGCTGATTTGGTAAAGGTAAGCCCGACTTAAACTCAGTGCCTAAGCCTAATAATGGCATTAAGCCATGAAAGCTCAGGGCGATGTCTAAGTCATTGCCTCCTACTCGTTTACCACTGTGTGCTAAAAAGTCATTGTCGCGACATTGATTTTGACGAAAGCCTGGGCCCATCTGCACAAATGAGCAATCACTGGTGCCCCCACCAATATCAACTACCAGTACTTTTTTATCAGCCTGTAGCGACGTTTCATAATCAATCCCCGCCGCCAGTGGCTCATATAAAAATGATACCTCTTTAAAACCTGCACGTTTTGCTGCTCGTTCTAAAATTCCCAGTGCCTGTTGGTTTGACTCTTCCCCGCCCACTGACTGAAAGTTTACAGGCCGACCAATCACTGTTTCAGTTAAGTTTTGCTGTAAAGACTGCTCTGCACGCTGCTTAATTTTTAAGATCATCGCTGTGGCTATGTCTTCAAAAAAGTTAATTTGACCTTGCTTTAAGCCGACTGCGCCAAAAAATGACTTGGGTGATTTAACAAAATAACCTTCTTCTGGAAATTGAACATACTCGCTAATCGCTTCACGACCAATAAATAAGGTTTCATCGCCTGTTTGAATATCTAAATCAGACTTCACACGAGGTATGGTATTGAGTAGCGCTTGGCGCTGTGCCTTAAATTCAGCTTCTTGATCGCTCCCTGTCAAATGTTTCGCAACAAAATCAACAACAAGTGCACTATGGTGGGTATATAACGTTGATGGTAAATAGTGTTTGCCCTGCTCAAGCGGCACCAATGATACTTGCTGCTCATTATTCATAACACCTATTGCACAATTAGAGCTTCCGTAATCAAAGCCTGCAAACATTCTATCACCTATACATCAACAAAAAGGCCGCGAAATTTACCATAGTCGCGGCCATTTTTGAATGCTTAAACGTTACAGCGGTACTCGCTCATGTAAAAAGCTCGCGAAACGTGGCAAACCATTTTTAGTAAATCCATGATATTTATAAGTAATGGTGCTACCTATCGCAGGAGGAAATTGCCGTTGCTTATCAGAAAACCCCGAACCTATTTTGAATTCAACACCCTCGGCATTGCGCACCTTAAGTGCACCTAACATATTTTTATACTTACCTTTGCCTGGAAAGTGAGCAACCACGACCGCTTCTGCATCAAGATAAGGCTTAAGCTTTAACAAAGCATCACTGCGACCCGCTTTATGTGTAGCTAAAGCAAGGTGCAACATTACGCCTTCAGCGCCCTTCGCAACAAGCTCATCCATAAATAAGCTTAGCTGATGGTTATCGGTAAACCGTCTTTGTTTGACTGCTCTGATATGCTTTGCGTTAATTTGCGTTACTAAGCTTGCATAATTCTGATACCGCTGACTAAATGGCAACGTAGCATCAGGCATATCAAATACCTGATAACTTACTTTGTGCCACTCACTATCGTTCGGTTGATGTGTGCGAACAATCCCGCTAAGGTTGGCAAAATCTTGGCGTTTCGTCCACAACTCACCATCGAGCCAAACATCAGGCAATGGGGCTGTAAACCAAACGGGTGCATGGATGAGGTGACCATTACGAGTGACAAGTTTATTTCCTGTCCAAATGGCTCTTATACCGTCATACTTTTCGCTCACTAAGTAATCATTAATATTTACCTTGTCTGCATCATAAACATTAGCAAGGAGAACATCTGGGGTGACTGCTGCGGTGGATGAAAAACTGATAACGAGTAAAAACACGGACAAGTGTTTTTTAATAAAGGTAATCATAATTGCTTCCTTGCAGTAATTAATAACAACGTGACCATAATCGAGTAGTCACGTTTCCCTTTACTATAGTTTAGTTTGTACCCATTTGAAAACTTCTTGAAGATTTGCCATAACCGCTGCTGCTTTTGAAAAATCGTGTTCAACGGTAAAGTGATTAGGCACTGCAAACACACTAACATCAGCGTTATTTGCTGCTGTAACACCGGTAAATGTATCTTCAACAGCGATAGCCTCATCGGCATTAATATTCAGGCTTTTAAGGGCGAGTTGATAGGGTTCACCTGCAGGTTTAGGGTTTTTGACATCGTCTTTCGTGACAATACAATCAAACCAATCAAATATGCCATATCCCTTTAAAATCGGATACGCTTCATCTTTAGCACTTCCTGTTACTAAGGCCATTTTTAAACCACTTTCTTTAACTTGCTCAAGCACGTCTTTTGCGTGTGGCATTAAAGCCGGTAAGTTTGCACTCACAAAATGACCAAATGCAGTGTATTTCGCGTCTGTAAGCGCCTGAGGCGAAATAGTTAATTGATAGTTTTCAACCACTTCTTTCGCTGCCTCAAGGGTTGGCCTGCCCGAAAATCGCTGGCAAAAAGTGGCTTCATCATAGTGAACGCCAAACGGCGCTAAAATGTCATTCCAGATATTAAAATGCACACTTTCAGAGTCGACAAGTGTGCCATCCATATCAAACAATACTGCTTTTAAAGTCATCCTCATTCCTTTTACAGTCTAAAAGATAAAAGGTGCCATTTGGCACCTTCGATAAATATAATATGTTACTCAGTTAAACCCGCAGGTGGCTCTGCAAAAGCCTCTTCACCCGTTTCAACATCAACCAACTCATAGCCACGCTGCTTTCTAACCACTTTCAATATAGGTTTTGAAAAAGCGGTTTTTAAACGATCTGCATCGGCTTCTAGTTCTTCAACAGTATGACCAAACGGTGCGGCACCTGTTTCAGACCAATTGGTCACTTTGCCATTGAGATTATATTCAACTTCGTGAATTTGATATTGTGCAGCCTCATCTTTAGTCGCTTCACAAAAAATGACACGGTAATTCCAAAATCCAGCCATGATAGTTCTCTTATAAATTAAGTTATAACCCGTACTTTATCAGTAACAAGAAGGTTTATAAACGAAAAAACCCGCTATAAAGCGGGTTTTAAAAACGTAACGTTTAAGGTTAGAAGAACTTAACCTTAAACTCTACACCAACAAAGCGGCCTTCATTAACCATTGCTGTGTTGTTGTTGAAGTCGATTGCACCAATTGCTTGTTGCTCGTCAAATAAGTTACGTGCAAATACAGCAGCTTCATACTCATAGTCACCTTCTGACCATGCATAACCACTACGTAAACCCACTTCTGTTAATGACTTGCCTTCAAACTCAACTGACTCATATAAGAAGTAGTTGATTTCGCTACGGTAAGACACGTCAGCATAGGTGAAGAATTCACCGCCAGCGAGTTCTTTACTGTAACGTAGTGTAAGGTTTGAAATCCACTCAGGTGCATGTGGTAAGCTGTTTCCATCAATAAACGCTTTGCCATCAACAACCGGGTCGGTAATTGTTAAACTTGGACGCTGTGGAACCGCAATAGATACGTTTTTGTCTTTAAGTTCAGTGTTATTATAACTTAAGTTAAATGTTGCGTTTAACTCATCAGTTAACATCCACTCTGTGTCTAGCTCAAAACCATAACCAGTTGTTTTATCAGCATTAAGTAAGCGAGTTGTGTTCGCTGTACCACCAACAGCAGTTAACTGCTGGTCGTCCATATTAAAATAGAACACGGTCGCATTAACACGGCCACGGCCGTCTAATACATCTGATTTAACACCCATTTCATAAGATGTCACGGTTTCTGAATCCGCTTTGGTTACTTCGTCTGCAAAAGTAATACGGCCCTGAATACTAGGTGCACGGAATGTATTAGCAACACGCGCATATAGATTTACATCATCATTTAACTTGTAAGAAGCTGAAATATCCCAACTGATATGATCATCACTCGCATCTTCTGTACGCGTTATATCAGTTTGGCACTGCATTAAGTCGTTGTTACATTCGTTTAAATCAGCTGGTACAATTTTACGGACCGCAACAAAGTCTTTATCGTCATCTGAGTAGCGAAGGCCCGCTGTTAGCTTTAAATCGTCGGTTAAAGTGTAATCGACCGTACCAAATACAGCCCAAGCTTTAGTATCTTGCTGCTGATTAACATAGCCATTCAATGCACCACCAGCCAAAGTATTATAACCAAAGTTATCAATGCTTACTGACTCGTCGAAGTAGAATAAGCCCGTTTGATAGTTAAAATCACCGACAAAATTACTCGAGATACGAAGTTCTTGTGTGTATTGGTCATGCTTTGGTAAACCACTTTCACTTTCTGAAGGGAAAGGAATAATACCAGGACCTTGGTAGTCGCCTAAGAATGCTGCGCCATAGCCACCATCAATATCACCACGAGAGTTAACTTTTGCACTTTCCCAGCCTGTGATTGAAGTAATCGTATGGGCTTCAAGATCATACTCAAGTTTTAAGCTTACACCTTCAGCATCTACTCTTTGGAATTCACGTGCAGCGGCATCATGATAGACCACATCGTCTTTAAAGCCATCGACTAAGTCGTTTGAACCCGCTTTTATGGCATTCGCACGGAATGGAATTGGAGTACCTTCCATGTTACGAACGTGGTAATTAAGTAATGCTGAAAAATCGTCTTTTTCATACAAGAACTGTATACGAGCAGCTCTATCGGTATAGCCACCTAGTATGTCATCTTGTTCAAAACCTGGGGCGCGATTATCAATATAATCATCTTTGTCTTGCCATAAAACAGAAACACGAGCTGATAAATTATCTGTCAGGCCACCACCAACAGCACCTCTAAAGTCAATCGCATTATTAGTACCGTAAGAAACTGAGCTAAACCCGTCAAACTCTTGACTTGGTTTTACTGTGTCAAACTTAACAAGACCGGCTGGCGTGTTGCGACCGAACAACGTACCTTGTGGACCACGAAGTACTTCTACACGTGCCACGTCAAATACAGGAAAACCTTTTAAGATTGCGTTTTCTTGAACGACATCATCAACAACAAGCGATACCGGTTGTGAAGCATTTAAATCGAAGTCAGTGTTACCTAGACCACGAACATAAAAGCGAGGGAATGTACGACCATACGAAGATTCAATTGATAAGCTTGGAATTTTCGCATTCATAAAACGAATATCCATACCAGCTGAACTATAAGCATCAAGCTTATCACCCTGTAGAGCCGAAACAGCAACAGGTACTTCCTGTGCGTTCTCTACACGCTTACGCGCGGTGATTTGAATGACTTCTAATTGGTTGGTTTTTTCAGCAGTGGCTTCTTCTGCAATAGAAGAAAATGAAGTACCTGCTACTGCAGAGAACAACGTTGCATTAATTAGGGTTGCTAACGTAGATCTTTTCATTGCTTTCATGTCGGGTTTTAACCTTTTTAATGCACTCTTATTCAACGGTGATGATGTTGCGTCAATTCATTTGACGGGTTCGGCCAATTTTTCGCGCCTTGTAATAAGCTGCGCGGACCTCTTAATCGAGAGTGCAAAACGAGGTAAAGAGGCTGAACGAACGCTGACGATTATAACACTTCATAACGCTTTTACTGCATTAAAAATGATAAATAAACAAGTTTTTTACAACAGTTAGCGACAACATCGACACATTTAGAGGATTTTATGCAAATATTTTTTATTTTAGCGGACATATGTCCTGTTCAATTAAATACAAGAATGTGTATACATTATGCGCAAATGATAACGACTGTCATTTAAGCGTTCATTGTCACTAATCGGTTACTCGCGCAAATTCTGGGTTAGCAAGCTCACAATGATGCTCGTTCAACAACCCCAAAATAGCCAAGTTCAACTCCTCAATTACTTCCATATAAAATGCAAAATCAACAGTCTCTACGTAGCTTAGTACATCAACTTGCAAAGCCCAAGGTGTAAAGCCTTTAAAGCGTACCCGACATGGCTCAAACGCTATGTGTTGATGTTTCTCTAATAACTCTCTCACTGCCTGCATGAAGCTTTCTAAGTTCTGCTTGGGTGTGTTTGCACTAAGCATCAGCTTTGGCCGATACGAAATACGCTCTCGCTCAGAAATATTTTCCAGTTGCATATCAACAAATTTAGCATTGGCCACATAGATAACAGAGCGGTCTAATGTACGAATACGCGTGGCTCTAAGCCCTATCTCTTCAATTGTTCCAAGGTGGCTGCCAAATTTACATAAGCTACCAATTTTGACCGGTGCCGAGATATATAAGGTGATTGCGCCTATAATATTTTCGACCGTTTTTTGTGCTGCAAGCGCAATTGCTAAGCCACCTATCCCTAAACCAGCCAATAACGTCGTCGCATTAAACCCCAAATTCTCAAACCACATAAACAGCACAATAATGACGATGCTGGTTTTAAGTACATTGCTTACAGGACGTAATAAAAACACTCCCTGTGGTTTATCTTGCATAATGAAGCGATTACTTAGCCTATGCTTGGCGATATCAACCGCTCTTAAGCATACCCATGCCCAAGCTATTAATAACACCGTTGCGCCATGAAATAGAGCCAGTACGGCAATGGTCACATTAGATTGATCACTTAACGATCGCGACATTAATACGGCCAGTAATAAACAAACAGGCCCGTTAATAAACCGTACGACATCTTTTTCGACTGGGACTTTTAAATGCGCAAGCACAAAGGTCACTATGCGCGTTAAAATGACTGCAACCACTAAAAATAACAAAAATGTGAATGCAAAATAAATCCACTGCCAGAGCATTACCCCTAAAAACTCGACATCAGGCAAGCGCTTATATAACCATTCACCCACTCGATTATATCCATACTCTTTCGTCAGTAAGGGGATTTGACTTACCGTTGCATTTGAAATTTTCCAAATACGGTTGCCTGTTTTTTCATCTGGCACGATTTGCAATAAAATTTGCACCTTGCCCTGTGATGTCGAGATCTCTCCTACTAAGTCACGATAACTCGGCACACTTTCATTTTGCTTTCCTTTTGGCTTATTACTTAAGCTATCAACATCAACCCATAAGGTTCGGTCGAGTACCACAGATAAGTTTTCGGCAAGTTGTGCCTTACCAATAGCTTCAACATCTTTCGGCAGGTTACGATAATCGAGATAAAAACTGGCACGTTCAAAGTCACGAGCACGGGTTGCTTTTAAATAACCTTGCATTGAACTTCGCGGGGTCATCCGAGAAAAGGCATCGAACGGTAATTCATCAGTCGGTTCAACTAACTTAGAATCAGGTTGTGAGGTAACGGCTTGTTGGGTTTGGTTCTCGGGTTTTGTTTCGGTGTGCTCTTCTTTATTGTCTTTATCGATAAGCGACTTAACGGTCACTTCGGGAGTTGTCGTTGCAGTCACAGGCTGCGAAAACAGTACCATGCAACACAGTAATAACCCAACTAGCTCTAGCGTAAACTTCTTAGCTATACTCTTCACACTTCTTTCCTTGTCCGAAAAACTTTAAACCATAGAAAAATTTATCTTTTTAAATTAGAGCATGCTTTCATTAACTGTACAAAAAATAATTAAATTTCTTTGCAAGCTGTATCTGAAATGTTAGTTATAGAGAGACTTAAGCAAAGGAAAATTATCATGCACATTTCAAATTCGCTGGTTCCACATTGGTCCTCCTTATTCATTCACGGTGTTATCGCTATTATTTTTGGTTTATGCGGCTGGCTTGCGCCTGAAGCATCCCTCGCCGTATTGATGTTTATTTTTGCTGCATACTTTTTTGTTGATGGCTCGATTAGAGCCTGGTTAGCGTTTGCTTCTAAAAAAGATAACCCGCTATGGTGGATGCTCCTCATAGGCGGTCTAATTTCTATTGCAGCAGCTTTAGTGACCTTATTTGCCCCTAATGTCACTGCGATTCTAATGCTTTATTTTATTGCAGCTTGGGCTATCGCTATTGGTGTCATTGAAATTGTCATTGCAAGTAAGCTACGTAAAGAAATAAGCAATGAATGGCTTTTGATTGGCAGTGGGGTTATCTCAATTGTTTTTGGTGGCTACCTTATGTTTAATCCGGGTGCCGGTATCATTACATTACTATGGCTCGTTGCAAGCTATGCAATTGTGTTTGGACTCATCATGGTGCTTCTGTCGTTTAAACTTAAAAAACTGCATGAGGCAACGTAAAAAAAGCGGCAAATGCCGCTTTTCTTATTGTTATTTTGAATGTGTTCTTTTCAAGGCTATCTGCCCATCAATATGAATATCGCGCTGTGGGAAAGCTATCGTTACATTATGCTCAGCAAAAATTTTATAAATGCTAAAGCGTAATTCACTGCGTACCTGACGAAGCGGTGCTTCAGACTCAGCACACACCCAAAATATTGCACTAAACGTGAGTGAACTGTCAGCAAAATCATCGAACAATACTGACGAGGCTGGTTTTTTTAAAATAGCAGGATGCTCATCTAGCACTTGCTTAATCAGCCTTTCAACTAACACCACATCAGAGCCATATGCAACACCCACGTTTACCGATGAACGCGCATTACGGTCAATCAACGTCCAGTTAGTGACTGTGTTTTCGAGCAATTGACTATTTGGTACCAACATATGCACGCCATCATTGCGACGAATACGAGTTGAACGTGTATTAATTGTCTCAACCACGCCTTTTGCATCACCCACTTCTAAGAAGTCACCGATTCTAATCGGGCGTTCCCACATGAGTATCCAGCCACTAATAAAGTTGTTAATGATATTTTGTGCACCAAAACCGACGCCAATGGCTATCGCACCAGAGACAAATGCAAATGCCGTTAACGGAATATTCAGTACCTCAAGTGAAGTAAACACAAGCACTGCGATGGTAACAACAAGGTAAATACGCGTGAATAAATGAACTGTGTCTGGCCCTAGGTTTTTTGCCAACAGTGCTTTTTTAATTAATCGACCTATCCATGTGACCACAAACCACATTAAAAACAGCACCAAAGGTACTTGAATAACTTTTAGCACAGTGATTTGTACATCGTTATATGTAAACAAAACAAACGATAATGCAGATTGCAAATCAGCAAGGGTCATAAATGAACATTCCTAGTAAAAAGTCGTGTTTGATTCAGTTGTCACTAAGTTTAACACGGCATAATAGATGAAATCTTAGTAAATTCTAAGATCTTTATGCGCAAAAAGCGCTATTTATTAACTCTTTTAGACCATAAGTGCTATATACATAGTGAAAGCTTTTAATAGCATGAGGAGAGCACAATGTCACAAATGACACTTACACAAAAACTTGCAACATTACAGCCACTCGTTGACTTAAACCTTTTTGAATCAAGTCTAGAGTATCGTAACCGCATTTTGAACTTACTTGCCGAACAAGAACACTCATTAGCATTAATTAACAAAGAGTTCGGCAACGCCATGCCAGAAAATTTTGGTTCAGAGAAAAAGTTTGTCTTGGGTTACAACTAACTTATGGCACGCTTTAAAGCATCCATCAATATGGGACAGCGTATACCACTTTTTATCTAGCGAGCCATCACACTAATTGATGGCTTTTTTAGCGCCACCCACACCAAATCGACTAATTATTTCTAAAATACGAAAAATAAAAGATAAATATTATTATTTGGCATCAAAAATTTGATAGATTATAGAAAATTCATCCACTTTATTGGAGCCAGCATGCGTAAGACCCTAATAGCCACCACCGTTGCTAGTGTATTTTTATTATCAGCTTGTAGTCCAGAGCAAGCTAACACACAAAGTCAACCTATTGTTGAAACACAAAAAAAGAATACTGAGTCTATATTTTTCAAGCCGAGCCCTTTGCAATATATGGCTCCTGAGTTTGATAAAATATCAACAAACGACTACGAACCTGCATTTGAAGCAGGTATTGCCGAGCAAAAAGCTGAAATCTTAAAGATTGCCAATAACCCAGAGCCTGCAACATTTGAAAATACACTCGTTGCAATGGAGTTATCAGGTGAGCTATTAGATCGCGCATCCGATGCCTTTTTTAACTTATCTGGATTAATTTCTGACAGCGAGTACCAACGCATTGACGCTAAAATGGCGCCAATTTTATCTGCTCATACTGACGATATTTATCTAAACCAAGCGCTCTTCAATCGTGTGCAAGCTATCTATGACAATGCAGAAAACCTCAGTGCTGAAGACAAACATTTAGTCGATTTTTATTTTAAAAAGTTTATCAACGCGGGCGCTAAACTAAACGAAGCAGACAAAGTAAGAATGCGTGAAATCAACGCTGAACTTGCAAAACTTTCAACCGAGTTTTCACAAAATCTCTTAAAATCGTTCAAAGAAGATGTAATTTTAGTCACAGATAAAAGCGAACTTGCTGGTTTATCTGACGGTGAAATTGCAAGCCTTGCAGCCGCGGCTGACAAAGCGGGTAAAGAAGGTTATATGATCACACTGGTGAACACCACTCGCCAACCTATTTTACAAAGCCTTGAAAATCGTAAACTGCGTGAGAAAATTTGGACTACATCTGCAAATCGTGCGCAAGCAACAAACGGCCCTATTATTCTCAAGGAAACCAAATTGCGCGCTGAAAAAGCGGCATTACTTGGTTTCAAAGATTGGGCTTCTTATGTATTGACGATGCGAATGGCGAAAACGCCAGAAAATGTGTACGGTATTTTAGATGACTTAGCACCAAAGGCAGTTGCTAAAGCCGAAGCGGAAGCGGAGCAAATTCAACAGGTAATCAATAAATCAGGTGAAACGTTTGCTCTACAACCTTGGGATTGGGCATTTTATGCAGAAAAAGTACGTCAAGAAAAGTACGACTTAGACCCAGCTTTAGTTAAGCCTTACTTTGAAATGCAATCAGTGATCCACGATGGCTTGTTCTTTGCCATGAATAAACTCTATGGTATCACCTTTAAAGAGCGTAAAGATTTGCCTGTATATCACGAAGACGTCACGGTGTTCGAAGTATTCAATGAAGATGGCAGTGCCATTGGCCTATTTTACATGGATCCATATGCACGTGAAGGCAAACGAGGTGGTGCATGGATGAGTGCCTATGTAGGTCAAAGTGGTTTAAAAGGCACCAAGCCTGTCATCTACAATGCGCAAAATATCCCCAAACCTGCAGAAGGCCAACCAACACTGATGACCTTCTCTGAGGTGACAACTTTATTTCATGAGTTTGGTCACGCTGCTCATGGTTTATTCTCTGACGTAAAATACCCAAGTTTGGCGGGGACAAAAACGTCTCGTGACTTTGTCGAATTCCCATCACAAGCAAACGAAGACTGGAATGTTGAGCCGACAGTACTTGCGAACTATGCCAAGCACTACAAAACAGGTGAGCCAATTCCAAAAGAGTTACTTGCAAAAGTACTTGAGTCACAAAAGTTCAACCAAGGCTTCGATACAACTGAGTATTTAGCTGCGGCACTCCTTGATATGGAATGGCACTCATTCGGTGTTGATGCCGATATCACAGACGTACAAAAGTTTGAACATGATGCGTTAGACAAACATGGTATTGCGTACTACCCCGTGCCGCCGCGCTATAAATCTTGCTACTTCAGCCACACTTTTGCCGGTGGTTACTCAGCAGGTTACTACGCTTATCTTTGGACTGAAGTATTCGCTGCAGATGCATTCACTCATATGACTGAAAAAGGCGGCTTAACCCGCGAAAACGGTGATCACTTCCGTAAAGAAATTTTATCTAAAGGTAATAGCCGCGACTTAATGCAAAGCTATATTGAGTTCCGTGGTCAAAAGCCAACAACCGACGCGTTATTAAAGCGTCGTGGCTTAGTTGAATAACCTCAATGTTGTTTAGAGTATGAGGGGCACCCCTCATACTTTTTAAGTATTAATTAATTTTTCACCCTGCTTTTACTCCTATTCACCTCAAAGCAATTGTCAGTTAACTCGTTTTTGCTAATCTCAAAGAAAAACATAAGTTCACACATGAAAAACGCTTTACTTTTAGGACTTTGCTCAGCTTTAGCTGCATGTTCATCAATCCCAGATGAGCACGCCGACATTGTTATCGATAACGCTCAGATCATTGATATGCACACTGGAGAAATCGCAGCAAACCAATCACTGGCTATTCGTGATGGCATTATCATACAACGCAGTAACCAGCCACTGAGTGCCCAATATCAAAGTTCAACGTTTATAGATGCAAAAGGTCAGTATGTCATGCCGGGTCTTTGGGATATGCATGTTCATTTTGGCGGTGGTGAAAAGCTCATAGAAGAAAACAAACAATTACTCCCCCTTTATTTAGCCCACGGCGTGACAACGGTGCGTGATGCTGCGGCTGATCTGAGTGAGTCAGTTCTCAGTTGGCGTGAACAAGTCAAACAAGGTCAGTTAGTCGGCCCAACTATTTTTACATCAGGCCCCAAACTTGAAGGAAAAGGCTCTATTTGGCCCGGCGACTTAGAAGTTGAGACGACTGAAGAAATGCACGCAGCAATGGATTTGCTAGACACCATGAATGTCGACTTTATCAAAATTACCGACAGTGCATTAACGCCTGAGCTTTATCTAAAGGCAGTAAAAGAGGTTAAAAAACGGGGTTACCAAATTTCAGGTCATATCCCGTTTTCGTTGTCTGTGACTGATGTCTCCAAGGCAGGTCTTGATGCCATCGAGCATATGACTTACATGCTCAAAGCAGCGGCTAAAAACGAAGCGGATATTTCAGCCAAAGTAGCCTCTAAAGAACTCACCTATCGCACCGCGCTGCCTATTATTACCGCTCAATTTGATGAATCTACAGCCAGAGAAAAGTTTACGGTACTCGCTAGCAACGACACAGCGGTTGTGCCTACTTTAATTGGTGGCAAGATCACCGCCTATCTCGATGAAGATAATCATCAGCAAGACGCTTTTTTAAATTACATTGGCAAGGGCTTAAAAGCGACCTACCAATGGCGTGTAGACAGAGCTAAGAAAGATACCCCTGAACAAATCATTCAGCGAAAAGCTCGCTTCACAAAAACGGCACAATTGTTACCACTGGCACAACAAGCGGGTGTAAGCATTATTGCAGGCACCGATGCAGGCTTTTTAAATTCGTATATTTATCCGGGGCTTTCTTTACACCAAGAACTGAGTATTTTTACTGAATATGGCCTAACACCACTGCAAACACTGCAAGCTGCAACTCTTGCGGGACCTAAATTTTTAAATAAACAGAAACAGTATGGGGCACTTACAAAAGGTAAAGTGGCCGACATCATTTTGCTTTCACAAAATCCCCTAACAGATATTCGAAACACCAAAACGCTTAGCGGTGTGATCAGTCATAATACATTTTACGACCGTAATGCTTTAGATAGATTAAAACAGCAAGCAAAAGCGTTCGTAGCAAATCAACCCTAACCCCCCCATTGCCCATGGCTGCGTATTATTATCATGGGCAATTTTAATTCTTTGTTATCTCATATACACTGCCTCTTTTATAACAAAACTAAAACAACATGACTTACTTATTCGCTGTTACCCTTCTGTGGGCCTTTTCATTTAGTCTTATTGGCGTGTATTTAGCAGGGCAAGTAGATGCGTGGTTTAGTGTGTTAATGCGAATAGGCTTAGCAACGTGCGTGTTCTTACCCTTTTTACAATGGCGAAAAACCCCTAAAGCCTTAGCACTAAAGCTCATGGCAATAGGCGCGGTACAGCTTGGTGTCATGTACAGCTTTTATTACCATTCGTTTTTGTACCTCAGTGTGCCAGAGGTACTGCTATTCACGGTAATGACGCCGCTTTACATCACCTTATTAAACGATTTGCTTGAAAAACGTTTTAATGCCAAATTTTTATTCGCCGCAATGCTGGCTATTTTGGGAGCCGTCGCCATACGTTACGAAGGCGTTGATGAGAACTACCTCATTGGTATGTTAATGGTTCAGGCTGCCAATATCTGTTTTGCTACCGGGCAAGTAACCTACAAACGTTTGATGCAAGATGAGCAACACCCTCACTCTCGGGTATTTGCTTGGTTCTTTATTGGTGCCCTAATTGTTGCACTGATTTGTTACGGTTTGTTTGGCGATACCAGCAAGCTGCCTACCACAACGATGCAATGGGGCGTACTCATTTATTTAGGCACGATTGCTTCAGGGCTTGGTTATTTCGCTTGGAACAAGGGCGCGACCATCGTCAATGTTGGTGCGCTGGCAGTAATGAATAACTTACTGATCCCCGCGGGGATCATCGTTAATATTGTTATTTGGAATCGTGATGCCGATATCACCAAGCTTGCCATCGGCGCGGCGATTATCTTATTAGCACTTATTATAAATCAGAAACTTAATAAAACTGCCATGGAGTAATGATAGGCTAAACTCTATTCGATTAGAGGAATGCTGTTATGCGCGCATTTGTTTTATGTTGTTTAGTGTTCATTATTCAAGGCTGTAAGAATCTGCCTGTAGATCAGGTGGTGCAGGTTGGCGCTAGGCCTTACTATTTAATCGACAATATGCCTGATGGGCCGTTAAAGCAGCAACTTGCTGCATGTGGCAATGGCCCTTTTTACAAAACTGATTTTGTCATTGGTCATCGCGGTGCACCCATGCAGTTTCCTGAGCATAGTAAAGAGTCATATTTAGCCGCAGCAAGAATGGGGGCTGGCGTACTTGAATGTGACGTTGCCTTTACCAAAGATAAGCAACTCGTGTGTCGTCATGCACAATGTGATTTACACACCACTACCAACATTTTAGCGATTCCTGAGCTCGCAGCAAAATGCAGCCAACCTTTTACCCCGGCCAAAGACGGCCAACCAGCTCAGGCTAAATGCTGTACCAGCGATATCACCCAAGCTGAATTCTTAACGTTAAAAGCAAAAATGGATGGCGCCAATCCAAACGCAAAAACGGTTGCAGAGTATTTGCAAGGGACGCCAAACTGGCGCACTGATTTATATGCAAACAGTGGTACTGTAATGACCCACCAGCAAAGTATTACGCTGTTTAAAGAACTCGGTGTGAAAATGACCCCTGAGCTAAAAAGCCCAGCAGTTAGCATGCCCTTTGATGGTTTTAGCCAGCAAGATTATGCGCAAAAATTGCTAGATGAATATCAGGCCTTAGGCGTGAATAGCCAAGATGTTTATCCGCAATCATTTAATCTTAACGATGTGAAGTATTGGCTAAACAATCACCCTGAATTTGCAAACAACAGTATTTACCTTGATGGCCGAGATGAGCAAGCACACTTTAATGCTATGGATGAAACAAGCTGGCAGCCATCAATGCAGGCTCTGTATGACGATGGAGTACGCATTATTGCACCGCCAATGTGGATGCTATTAAGTCTTGATCAGTCAGGTAAAATCGTGCCCTCGCTTTATGCTATTAAAGCTAAACAAGCCGGACTGAACATCATTACTTGGAGTTTAGAGCGCTCAGGCCCATTAAATAATGGTGGTGGATATTATTACCAGTCGATTGCCCCTGTGATTAAAAAAGATGGGCAAATGATGACTGTGATAGACGTCCTTGCTAAGCAAGTGGGAGTGATGGCTATTTTCTCTGATTGGCCTGCTACTCTTACCTATTACGCAAGCTGTATGCAGTACCCTGCCTCAAAGAATTAACTGAGCATCAATAAATTTCAAGGGCTTTTACTCGTCCAAAAGATGGGGCTGAGGTATTATTGCTTAAACCGTTTTTAGAGGATTAACATGATTATTCAACACCATAGCCACGACATAGATACCCCAACAGGTCTGATGCGAACCAGCATTTACCGCCCAGCTGTCGAAGGCCAATTCCCATGTATTATTTTCTACTCTGAAATTTTTCAAGAAACAGCCCCCATTGCACGCTCTGCCGCTATGCTCGCAGGCCATGGTTTTATCGTGTTAGTGCCTGAGGTTTTTCATGAGTTAAACCCACTCGGCACGGTGCTTGCCTACGATGATGAAGGCAAAGATAAAGGCAATGCCGACAAATGGGCTAAACCACTTGAAAGCCACGACTCTGATACCACAGCCCTTATCGCATTTGCCCGCGCGCAAACGTATTGCACAGGCTATGTGGGAGCGATGGGTGTATGTATTGGTGGTCACCTTGCTTATCGTGCCGCACTGAATCCTGATATCAAAGCCGCATTTTGTTTATATGCAACAGACATACACAGTGACACATTGCCCGCACAATCAGGCAATAACTCGTTTGAGCGCATGGCAGATATACAAGGTGAAATTCACTTTATTTGGGGCAAACAAGACCCACATGTACCAAAAGAAGGCCGCCTTAAAATTTACCAACAAGCCGTTGCTACCGGAATTAATTACCAGTGGCAAGAAGTTAACGCACAACATGCATTTATGCGCGATGAGGGAGATCGTTACGACCCTGCTCTCGCTTTAACTATGTACCAACAAGCTGTTGCATTGTTTAATCGTACTTTGCGTTAACCCTGTTTGCTTAAATACCCATCGTGGCAACTTGATTAGCAAAATAATCCTTTAAGTAATCAAGCAATACTCGCAATTTTTTGCTTCCCGCAGCCCCCGGCGGGAAGACACCATACAATTCAATATCAGCCGATTTATACTCATCAAGCACGGTACGTAAAAGCCCGGCTTTTACTTTTGGCCACGCGTCATAAACAGGGATTTTTGCAAGACCATGCCCCGCTTCAACAAATGCCGTGCGCGCTGCGGCATTATTAGTGCTAATCCCGCCTTTAAGGGGAACATCAAAGCGACGCTTATCTTTTTCTAGGCTCAGTGTGGCGCTACTTCGCTGATAAACAACCCAAGTATGGTTCGCTAAATCATCTATGCTTTCGGGCACTGGGTGCTTGGCAAAATAATCAACAGAGCCACATATACACGTTTTCATTGTTGCCAGTTTAGTTGCTTGTAAACTTGAATCAGCAAGCGCAATACCTCGGATAGCTAAATCTATCCCCTCTTTAATAATGTCGACAACGTCATCGCTTAGTTGCAGATCTATATCGATTTTTGGATACAAGCGTTTAAATTGTGCAAGCGCAGGCACAATAAGCTGCAAACCAGCATTCACTGGGCAACTGAGTTTTATCACCCCGACAGGTTCATTTTTTAAGTTTTCTAGATGCAAATTAGCCGCTTGGGCATGTTCAGCAATTGCGTGACAACGCTCATAATAGACTTTACCCGCTTCTGTTAAGGTCATAGTACGCGTTGAGCGGTTTAATAAGGTAAGCTGTAATTGCTGCTCTAGTTTCTTTAAATGATAACTCACCACTGCGCGCGAAAGACCCAGTTGCTCAGCTGCCTTCGTTAAACTCCCCTGCTGCACAATATGTGCAAATACCACCATACTTTTTAACTGTTCAAACGATACATTCATGGCATTCTCCTAAAATCCCGCTCAATTGTATCAATAATTAAACCAATGAAGTCAATTTTATCTGCGTTGTTAAACTTAGCTTTAACCCCTATAGTGATATCAACGCTATTCATTAAACAATTAACGAGGATTAATTATGTCAGCGAAGAAAATCTTAATGGTACTTACTTCACACGATGAATTAGGTGACACGGGTCATAAAACAGGGTTTTGGGTAGAAGAATTTGCAGCCCCTTACTATGCCTTTATTGATGCAGGCGTTGACGTTACATTAGCATCTGTTAAAGGGGGGCAACCGCCTGTAGACCCAAATAGTGCTGCTCCTGATGCTGCAACAGAGGCAACTAAACGCTTTGAAGAAGACAGCGCCGCAAAAACCTTAATGGCAAACAGCAAACCGTTGAGCGAAATGAATGCCGATGAATTCGACGCTGTATTTTACCCAGGCGGCCATGGTCCGCTGTGGGATTTAGTTGATAACCAAGACTCTATTCGTTTAATTGAACAGTTTTTAAATTCTAATAAACCTGTTGGTGCGGTATGCCATGCCAGTGCCGTCTTATTAAATGCCAAAAATGCCGAGGGTAAGTCGGTGGTGTTTGACAAAAAAGTGACGGGGTTCAGTAACTCTGAAGAAGAGGCTGTACAACTAACGAATGTTGTACCACTTCTTGTTGAAGATGAACTCATTAAACAAGGTGGTCAATACCAAAAAACCGATGACTGGGGCGTACTGGCTATCGAAGATGGGTTATTGATCACCGGCCAAAACCCAGCAAGCTCAGAACTTGCAGCTAAAAAACTACTTACTAAACTTGGCTAAAAACACGAGATAACAACCAGTAAACACCTTGCAAAACAAGGTGTTTACCTTCACTCTTAATACGTTATACTGATTCAGTCGAATTGATTTAAGAGCCTTCAACCATGACTGAAAAATCAGCTACTAAACTTCCCCCTATCAGCAGTAAACGGTTCGCTATTCTGGGCATAATGCTACTGTGTCTTGTACTACAAATTATCAATACACTGCCCGGTATAAACCTTAATGGCTTAAGTATCTTGCCTCGCCAACTATCGGGCCTTTCAGGCATATTTTTTGCCCCCTTTTTACACGGTGGCTGGGCACACCTTTTTAGTAATTTAGTGCCCTTTGCAATTCTCGCATGGTTAGTATGTCAATACAGTGTAAAACGCTTTTGGCTGGTATTTGTCAGTACTGCATTGCTTGGAGGATTGTTAGTGTGGATATTTGGCCGCAGCAATATACATGTGGGCTTAAGTGGCGTAATTTATGGCTTGTGGGGCTACTTAATTTGCTATGGTATTATGCATCGCTCATTCAAAGCGATTCTCATCAGTATTGCTGTCGTCATACTTTATAGTGGCTTAATTTGGGGTGTATTCCCGCAGCGTATTCATATCTCGTTCGAAAGCCACTTGTTCGGCGCTATTAGCGGTGCATTTATCGGTTATCTCTTTGCAAAGCGAGACAAACAGCATCTTCGATAATTTTAAGGAGTTATGAATTTAACTCCTTAATGCTAATGTAACCATTACCACACCATGGTCGGTGCTTTGGTCGTCATAGGCAAATTGTGGATTGATTAAGTGCTGATCATAGGTGTGATAGTCAATGACTTCGTAGAAGCTACCTTGAAAGCCTGCATCAAATTCTCTGGAAAGCAAAATGTAATCAAACACCGAGCTGCTGCTACCAAAGTAATGGGTTGCCTCTCTCTCATTGTCCGTTACAACATGGCGTTGATAAAGTTGCCAACTATCTTGCAGCGCATACTTGGCGGTAAACGCTTTGCTATGTCGACTAGCGGTGAATCGCAATGAGTCAGTGATTAAATGGTTCAGCACGCCATCATGCAGTTCATTATTAAAATCTCCCATCACAATAACAGGATTGTCTGTTTGTGATCTGCGATTGATAATTTCAATTAATAATAACGCCGCTTCACTGCCCCTTTGTATGCTTGACGCCCAGCGCCCTGCTACTTGTTCTTTTAACTGCAAAAGCAGATTTTGCTCTTCGGTTTTGCTGTTATCTTCAACGCTACTAAGCAGGCTACGCTTTGATTTAAAATGCACAACATAACAATCAACATAACCAATATGTGGCACATCTATTGTGGCGCGAATAATCCGACGACTGTAACAAAACTCCCCGACAAGCCCCATTTGCTGTGCATAGTGAGGGTCGGGTTCAACCTCAGTTAAAGCCATAATTTTATAGCGAGAAGCAATTGCAACAACCGGGTCTCGATATATAAATTCATCGATAACGCTCGGCTCATCAACCACCGCAAAGTGCGCATAGTCTGCATCGTTCACTTGCTGTTTTAATGCATCAATACTAAACACTTCTTGAAAGCCAATAATATCCGGCTGCTGATTGTGAAGATAATCAGCCAACCAACGCTGCTTCTTAGCCCATTGCTCAGCACTATAAATACGCTGAAAATCATAAAACGCATCGGGGGGTGCTAAATAATTGTATAAATTAAATGTCGCTACCTTTAATTGATTAGTTGCTGTCACTGATTACCTTTTCGTGCAACCATTCGGTTGCAATTATTGCATCTTCAAAATACTTCACTTCACCCGTTGTGAACCAATTACCCACTTTGCTGGCTACTTTTTGCCACTTTTTATTACCCAGTACCGCAACACGACAAAATTCCTTGTTGTGTTTCAGCCCTAATTTAAAGTCATCCCAAGCCGCTTGTAATTCCCACCCTTCCAGTTCTGTAATATCTACATATGCTCTAATTTTTGCGCGAGGCACTGCTTTAAGTGCATTATCCACTAAAGGGGTGAGCGTTTCGTAATCAGCGTGGGTAAGCTTACCAACGACTTTAAAAGTTAGGTAAAAGGTACTACCTATGCGCTCTAAACCAATGGCCAAACCGTGTTTTTTCATCTCATGCTCCTTAACAGTCGTCGACTTCGGTATTAAATTACTTTCAATTTAATTACTTAGGTACTTATTACACTCAGTAATAATGCTATTTTCTAACTCTACTTCCCTTGACTAGGTTGATCAACTAGGATGGTAATCTCGTAACAACATTCATTAAAGCACAATTTAGGGAGTTTCAATGAGTAATACCGACAGTTATACGCCACCTAAAGTGTGGCAATGGGACGCTGAAAATGGGGGAAAATGGGCTAAAACAAACCGCCCTGTAGCGGGTGCAACCCATGAACAAGACTTACCTGTTGGTAAGCATGCTTTGCAGCTGTACTCACTTGCGACACCAAACGGTCAAAAAGTGACAATTATGCTCGAAGAGCTATTAGAGCTTGGTATCGACGACGCTGATTATGATGCGTTCTTAATTAAAATAGCGGATGGCGATCAATTCTCTTCTGGCTTTGTTAGTGTCAACCCGAATTCAAAAATTCCAGCCTTAATGGATCATAGCACCACGCCAGTTACCCGCGTATTTGAATCGGGCGCTATTTTACAGTATTTAGCAGAAAAGTTTGATGCGCTTATTCCCAGCGACCATACCAGTAAAACAGAGTGTCGTAATTGGTTATTTTGGCAAATGGGTTCAGCACCCTACTTAGGCGGTGGTTTTGGCCATTTTTACAGTTATGCACCGTTTAAAATGCAATACCCTATTGACCGTTTCACCATGGAAGTAAAGCGCCAGTTAGATGTATTAAATCGTCACTTAAGTGATCATGATTACATGGCTGGTAGCGAATACTCCATTGCCGATATTGCTATTTGGCCATGGTACGGCAGTTTGGTACTGGGTTATTTATACGATGCTGCTGAGTTTTTAGATGTTGAGTCATACAGCCATGTATTACGCTGGGCAAAACAAATTGAACGTCGTCCTGCAGTTAAACGAGGTCGCCGTGTAAATCGCACGTGGGGTGATGAAGCTGAGCAACTTGTAGAACGCCACAGTAAGAACGATTTTTAACAGTGGGGCTGCTATGCAGCCCTTTGCTACATAAATTTCTCTATCCGATTCAAAGATGAAAAAGCTCAGTAAAGAAGACATCTATCAAAGACTCAGCAATACCGAAGACGCGCGCGCCTGCAAGGCCATTGATGAGGCCGCGTGTAAGCTTGTGCCAGGTAACTTTATTACCCTTTTAGTGAGTCAACTATTTAGTAAATTTGCCGATGCTCTGCTCAACCCAAAAGTAACCTTGCCTTGGTTATTACACAGCATTAATGTGCCCAGCAGCTTCATTGCGTGGCTGGTTCCTATTAGAGAGTCTGGCTCGATGTTGCCGCAACTTGCTATTGCCAACGTTATCCGCCAACTTAAAGTACGCAAGTGGGTGTGGGTTGTCGGCGCCATTGTGCAAGCATTATGCATTGTAGCAATGCTCATTACCGCATTAACCCTAACAGGAAGCAGTGCCGGGTATGCCATTCTCACTCTTTTAGTTGTGTTTAGCCTTGCTCGGGGCTTTAACTCTATCGCCGCTAAAGATGTACTTGGAAAAGTGATTCCCAAACAGCAACGTGGCAACATTAGTGGTCTTGCCGCCAGTTTTGCAGGCTTTGCGACACTTACGTTTGGTTTAGGCTTATGGTATTTACAAACGTTAGGCTACGAAAATGGTGTTTATGTTGCGTTGATGCTGGCAGCCCTCATGTGGATATTTGCTGCCCTGAGCTACAGTCGCATCAAAGAATATGAAGGGGCGACTGAAGGAGCTAAAAATGGTTTATTGCATGCGTTTAAGAAACTAAAGCTACTGTACGAAGATAAACAATTTGCCCACTTCATTGTTACGCGTGCTTTATTGCTTTGCTCTGCACTTAGCGCTCCTTTTTATATTGTTTTAGCCAGCGAACAAGCTTTTGATTTTTCTTTGCTTGCTACTTTTATGGCCCTTTCTGGGCTTGCGAGTCTCGTGTCAGCACCCATTTGGGGTAGGTTGAGTGACCTATCAAGTCGACGCGTTTTAATTTTTGCAGCCATGTTAGTCACTCTCAATGGCTTAGCCGTTTATTTAATCGCACACTTTAGCCCTGCAACCCTCCGTGAGTTTTGGCTTCTCCCGTTATGTTATTTTTTGCTCACAGTTGCTCATCAGGGAGTTCGTCTTGGTCGTAAAACGTACTTGGTAGATATGGCTGAAGGCAACAAACGAACCGATTATGTATCGGTGAGTAATACGGTGATCGGTCTTATATTATTGGCACTTGGGAGTGTTGGCTTATTAAATGCGTATTTAAGCACCGCAGAGCTGATTCTATTTTACAGTGTGCTGGGTATTGCTGGCGCTATCAGTGCTTGGTTTTTACCTGATGCCTAGACCCCGCCTCAAAAAAAACGCATAATCATGCCGTTTTTATTACATAAAAAGGATTTATCATGAAAAAGCTCTGCTTAGTACTTGCGGCTACACTTGTTTTATCAGCGTGCAGTACAAGTGTACCTATTCGTAACTTCGACAGTAACCCTGTCCCACAAACCGCCAATAAAACACACACTGCTGACAGCGTTAAAACAAATATTCTCAAAGCATGTATGAAACTTGGCTGGACATGTCGCGCGAGCGAAGACGGTAAAATATTAGGAAAGCTTGATATTAGAAAGCACCAGCTGCGTGTTGATATTAACTACAACGCCACTGAGTACTCAATTGATTACAAAGACTCAATCAACTTAGATTATGATGGCGATAAAATTCACCGCCAATACATTAACTGGGTTTCAAACTTAGTCAGAAATATTGATGCAGAATTAGCTTATTAGTAAAAGATCCACCTTCTAAAGAAGGTGGCTTTGCATTAGCCCCCTAGAAGGGGGCGTTGTTTACTGAAGTGTTAACTGCGCCTGCTCTTGCACCTCTTCCTTTTCTTGGTGCCTGACATACCGCCTTATTATTTCTTCA